>DMAO01000210.1 GCA_003446545.1 Sphaerochaeta sp. | reverse complement strand
GACCGTCAAGTATCACTGTGGTAACCTAATCAGGTTGCATCATATGCAAGTATTCTACACATGTAAGAGGTTCAAAATATGTCCGGCCATAGCAAATGGGCTACCAACAAACACAAAAAAGGTCTTGCTGACGCTAAGCGCGGCCAGAAATTCACCAAACTGATAAAAGAAATTTCGGTTGCGGCAAAGATGGGGGGTGCTGACCCTGAATCGAATGCCAGACTGCGTACTGCCATGCTGAAGGCCCGAACAGAGAATATGCCAAAAGATAATATCGAACGGGCTATCAAAAAAGGCTCGGGAGAGATGGATGGCTCTGTATTCTACGAACTTACCTATGAAGGGTATGCCCCTGGTGGCGTCGCCCTGATCATTGACACTCTCACAGACAACAAGAACAGGACCGCCAGTGATGTACGAAGCACCCTCACCAAGAGTGGAGGTACTTTAGGTGCAACTGGTTGCGTCTCCTACATGTTCCAGACAAAAGGTATAATCACCTACGATGACAACACCTATAACGAAGAGCAGATTTTTGAGGTTGCTTTGGAACATGGTGCTGATGATGTTACCTCTTCTGATGGGATGATTGAGGTCATTACCGCTCCAACTGACTTTGCAAACGTGCTTGAAGCCCTCCAAGGCGCAGGTTTTGAGCAGGAAAGTGCTGAGATTGAAAAAGTAGCTGACCTGAATGTCACCCTTGATGCTGAGAAAGCACGCAAGGTTCTCAAAATTATCGACAAACTCGAGGAACTTGATGACGTCCAGCAGGTTTTCTCCAATCTTGAGCTTCCCGATGATTTTGAGGACAGCGACGAAGAATAGCACATGCGTATCCTAGGTATCGATCCAGGATATGCAAAGACAGGCTGGGGTGTTGTCGAGTCCAATGGACAACTCAACCGGCCTGTTTCTTTTGGCGTGATCAATACGATGCCTGCTATGGCTGACAATGACCGTATCCATTTCATTGCCAAGTCCATAGGGGAGCTTGCAATCGCCCAACAGGTTACCGTATGTAGCATGGAGGACATATTCTTTACCAAGAATGTGAGTTCGGCCATCAATGTAGCAAAGGTAATCGGAGCAGCAATACATCAGCTCTCGTTGCTATCCATAGAGGTGAAGCTCTTCAGTCCCATGGCTATCAAGAGTGCGGTCACAGGATATGGGGGAGCGGACAAGAAACAGGTTCAGGAGATGGTTCGTCTCCTGTTGGGGTTCCAGACAATTCCTAAACCCGATCATAGTGCTGATGCCTTGGCAGCAGCGCTATGTTATGCGGTTTTCAATGCTTCACAGTCGAGGATGAACAGCGTATGATCCATGCAATTATCGGAGATATAGTCTCCATTACCGAAGGGGTGGTTGTGTTACGGTGCAATGGTATTGAGTACTCGTTGAATGTATCAGCCCAGAGTGCAAGTCGCTTGAGTCAGCTTTCAGGGGATGACCGTTTTGGCGTGCGTCTGCTTACCACCCTAATCCATCGTGAAGACAGCATGACGTTGTTCGGCTTTTTTGATGAGGCCGAACGTGAGGCTTTCAAGCAGCTGCAGACAGTCTCCGGCATTGGTTCGAGGCAAGCCCTGCGAATTCTCTCTGGGATCAGCGTGAAGCATTTGGCACAAGCATTGGACAGTGGTAATGTGAAGTTGCTTTCTTCCATACCTGGAGTGGGTCCCAAAACTGGGCAGAAGATGATTCTGGCCCTACGTAATGTCCTGGTCTTGGAAGAAGAGAAGGGCCCTTCCCCTTCTTCAACAAAGAGAGCAACACTCAGAGAGTGGAACGACATACTCGATGCCCTCGTTGATATGGGTTATGAACGTCGGAGAGTGGAAGATGTTGTAGAGAAACTGGTGACTGATAGGCAGGAGAAACTCTCTGGCCTCAGCCACCACGAGACGGAAGAGTTCATTTTCCGAAGTGCGATCATAGCACTGGGGTAACGTATGGATAGTATGGAAACCGATATGAGTGAACTTGATGCACTGCAGCACAGTTCTGTAGTCTCAACCACCTTTCAGCAGGATGTGGACAAGCAGGAGAATATCCTCAGGCCTAAGATGCTATGTGATTTTCAAGGCCAACAGAGACTGAAGGACAATCTTGCTGTCTTTGTCCAGGCTGCCCGTGGAAGGGGAGAACCTCTTGACCACACGTTTCTTATAGGGCCTCCAGGCTTGGGAAAAACCACTCTGGCTTCGATAATAGCCAATGAGATGGGTTCAGAGATACGCATGACTAGCGCCCCTGCCTTGGACAAGCCGAAGGACCTGGCAGGGATATTGACCAATGTGACCGAGAACTCAGTCTTCTTCATCGATGAGATCCACCGCCTCAAGCCAGCCTTGGAAGAGATGCTCTACATCGCCATGGAAGATTTTGAGATTGACTGGGTCATCGGCCAGGGACCTGCTGCAAGGACCATGCGCATTCCTCTGCCACGGTTCACCCTCATAGGTGCGACTACCAAGGCCGGCTCGGTCTCCAGCCCGCTGGCCTCACGCTTTGGCATCACAGCACACATCGAATTCTATACCGAGAAGGAACTCTCCCAGATCATCGAACGGTCTGCACATATCATGGACATATCCATCGAGAAAAAGGCTATTATCCAACTGGCGAAGTGCAGTAGGGGAACACCTAGAATTGCCAACCGCTTGCTGAAACGACTAAGGGATTTTGCCACGGTAATGGGCGATGGCATTATTACCATGGAAATAGTCAATCATGGTCTGGAAAGGCTGGGCATTGATAACACAGGCCTGGAGACCCAAGACAGAAACATACTTCGGACTATCATTGAGTTCTATGACGGCGGACCTGTAGGGGCTGAGACACTCTCCATATCTGTGGGAGAGGCCATAGAGTCCCTAGAGGATTTCTATGAACCATATCTTATCCAAAAAGGGTATCTCAAGCGCACTCCCCGTGGAAGAATGACAACCAAGAAAGCTTATGACTTGCTGGGCCTGCCCTGCGAAAGGAATATGGATGAAAATCAAGGAATACTCTTTTGAACTACCCCCTGAACTAATTGCACAGACACCTATAGACAAGCGTGGTTCTGATCGTCTTATGGTAGTGGACAGGACAACAGGTAGTGTCATCGACTCAGAAATGTCAAATTTCGTAGACTATCTTCCTAGCGGTTGCCTTTTGGTAGTGAACAACAGCAAGGTGCGTAAGGCCCGCCTCTATGCTTGCAGTGAAACAGGAGGAACCGTTGAATTTCTC
>DMAO01000026.1 GCA_003446545.1 Sphaerochaeta sp. | reverse complement strand
ATCAAAATCCTTACCCCCGGCAAGGATTTTGTCTTGGTAGGAGGTCAGCCTTGCCTCATACCCCTGCTGTGAAGAGGAGAGCAACTCTGCCTTCGCATCGAAGTAGGTGCTTTGCGAGAATGCTATCCTCTGGCGTTCACGCTCCACTGTCAGGCGCAGTCCCACTGACTGTACACGACCTGCGGAGAGCTTCTTGTTTGCGAGCTTCTTCCACAGTGTAGGAGAAAGGGTGTACCCGAAGAGACGGTCGATCACCCTTCTGCCCTCCTGGGCCTGCACCAGATTCTGATCAAGGTCCCTACCACTGGAAAGAGCCTTCTGTATGGCACTCTTGGTAATCTCATGGAACACCATTCGCTGGTGGGGAATCTTGGGCTTCAGCACCTCCAGAAGATGCCAGGAGATACTCTCCCCTTCACGGTCTTCGTCAGTTGCCAACAATAGTCTGTCGGCACCCTTGAGACTTTTCTTCAGATCCCTGATCAAAGACTCCTTGCCTTCGACCACCTTATACTCAATTGCAAAGTCGTTTTCCACATCAATGGCCATATGCTTTTCGGGAAGATCCCGGATATGGCCTTTGCTAGCGACGACTGTACAAGTCGAAGGAAGAAATTTTGATATCGTCTTCGCCTTGGTTGGCGATTCGACGATGATGAGAACTTTAGAATCATCCATGCAGTGCACTCCTCAATGCCTCGAAACCTTATAGCCTATCACTATATAATGCCGTACAATGGTTTTGTCAACGCATTATTTGTCGGGAATGTCTGCCAAACTCCCCTTTTCCACAAAAACAAAGACCCCATTCTCCCCTGGGTTGGGAGACTTGAAAATACCAATTGAAGCCAATCCATCACCGGTATTTTGAAATAATACCCTTTTTCCCCCCCCCTCTGATACTTCAAAAACCAAGAGCGATTCGGTATTGAAAGAAAAGATTCCTACCTTCATAGAAATTTTTGTCCTCAATGAAGAATTCTTCTGTTCCAGCTCCACAATCTTCCAACTTCTGGGTTCAAAGTTCGTTGCATTGAAAACCGAAACGTTAGCACGATAGGCATTTTCAATCGGCCCATCACCCTGATAGTCGAACTCAGGATACTCCTTTACAAAAGGTACCAGCGGGAAAAGCTTCAAAGCATTTGGTTTTTCAGGGAAGTATCCTAACAGTTCAAATCCCCCATCAATATCACGCACTTCCAGATGCAGGCTTTTGCACTTACCCCTATTGTCATCAGAGGTGAGGTTCTCCCAAAAATAGTGGCCTGCCCAGCTGGTTGTCCTTACAGTGATCTGGTTGGCATCCAAGGTCACATTCTTTGCATTACGTGCCGCCACTATAACCAGATACTCCCGGTTTGACTCCAAGCTCTCCTCGTTAGAGCCTAAGCTTGCAAAAAGGGTCGGAGCCTTCACCCGTTTCATCATCTGATTATCAAGATACAAGTCATACCAAACAGCCCCTTCGACAGCATCCCAAGAGATTTCCACTTGGTTAGGAAAGCTATTCAAAAGCCGGACTTCCATAGCTGAAAGAGAAGGAAGCAGTAAACAAAAAAAAACTATCACCACTAAGAGACGTTTCATACACACCCCTGTGGAACTCTATCATTACTGCAATATGCTTGCAAGAGAATAGCAGAGCCAGTATTATCGACTCATGAAAATCCAGATTGTATCCTGCTGTCTCGAAGAGGGAAACCTCAGCTTCCCCCTTGGAGCCCTCTTTATCAAGACAGCAATAGAGCACCACCCCACCCTCAAGCACTTCCACTGCACCTTGGGCGCCTACACACTCGAAGAAGACCCGATACAGGCGGCAAAGAGGACTGCAGAGAGCGAAGCTACCCACATAGGGTGTTCTGTCTATCTTTGGAACAGAACCTGGTTTGACCAGTTTTCCCAACATCTGAAGGAGTTGGCACCTTCTGTAGTACTGTTTGCAGGAGGCACTGAAGTTACTGCCAATCCCCGTAGCTTCAATTTTGACCTCTATGACTTCCTTACCCTGGGGGAGGGTGAGCAAAGCACCACCCTAGCCCTCTCGCTGTTGCTTGAAGGCAAAGATCCCCAAGGTCAGGGCATCCTGACTAGGGGTAAAGAACTCTCCTACGCCTTTCCTCAGGACCTGAGTATCCTAGACTCGGTATTCCTCTCAGGCTCAGCGGCTGCTTTTGTAAAGCTGGGTGCCTCAGTTCTCTGGGAAATGACCAGAGGTTGTCCTTTCAGCTGTGCATTCTGCTTTGAGTCCAAAGGCATACGGGCTGTGAGGCACTTCACATACGAACGCATCGCCGACGAATTGGAGTATCTGCTTGCCAACAAGGTCGAGGAGGTTTTTGTTCTCGATCCCACCTTCAACATGGACAAGAAAAGGACAGTGCAGATACTCTCCCTTTTGGTAGAGAAAGCACAGGATATCCACTTCATCTTCGAATTGAAGGCAGAGCTTCTGGATGAAGAGCTTGCAGACCTCTTTGCCCAGCTTACCTGTTCCCTGCAGATAGGATTACAGAGTTCAGAGGTAAAAGTACTCACAGCCATCAACAGGCCGTTTAAACCTGCAGTATTCCAAGAGAAGATAGCTCTTCTCAATGAACGGGGAATCGTATTCGGGCTCGACCTCATCATAGGCCTTCCTTATGATTCTTTCTCCCTCTTCTGCAGTAGCCTCGATTTCGCTGTAGGGTGCAAGCCCAGTAACATAGACATCTTCCCCCTCTCACTCTTACCAGGGACTAAGCTTGCCGATGATGCAGCAAAACTCGGAATTGTGCATGAGAAGGAATCACCCTACACAGTCATTTCCACCCCCACCTTTTCAAAAGAGGACATAGATAAAGCCCTGAAACTGAAGGATGCCTGCGACCTCCTCTATACAAAAGGGGAAGCGAGCATGTGGATGCACACCCTCTGCGAGGCGGCTCAGTGTTCACCGAGCACCTTGTTCTCCTACTTTGCAACCTACACAGAGTACCTCACACAT
>DMAO01000345.1 GCA_003446545.1 Sphaerochaeta sp. | reverse complement strand
GCCCTGAACACCTCATGGCCGCATCCCTCTTCGTACTTGTCCCTCCTCTCATCGTATATTTCATTGCTCAGAAACAACTGATCGAAGGAATTGCAGCAGGTGCTGTAAAAGGATAATGAGATGATCAATCTGTATGGCAGATTGGCGTAAAAATCTAAGGGGGTTTTTATGAAAAAGTTTCTGGTTCTCTCTCTGATTGTGCTCTGTGCTTTCGGAACCCTTCCCATCTGGGCTGGGGCTACTGCGGAAAAGGCTTCTGAAGGTCCCGTTAAAATCGTGTATTGGCGAAGTCTGACAGGTGTTGCCGGTGAAGCACAGGAGGATTTGGTCGCCCGCTTCAATGAATCACAAGACAAAGTACAGGTAGAGGCACAATTCCAAGGTGCGTATGCCGAGCTATTGCAAAAGCTGTTGGCAGCCCTTGCAGCTGGAGATCTTCCCGACTTGGTCCTGTTGGATTCTCCTTTTGTCACTCTCTTTGCCAAAGATGGGGCTTTGATAAACCTTGACCAGTTTGTCAAGAAAGACACCTCCGGCTTTGACCTGTCAGACTTCATCCCAGGCCTTATGCAGGACGGCTACTATGAGGGGAACCTGTATGCACTGCCCTTCATGCGCAGTACTCCGCTACTCTATGTTAATGGTGATATGTTCGCAGCTGCTGGCTTGCCTAGAAGGGCCCCCAAGACCTGGGATGAGTTTAGGGAGTTCAGCAAAAAGGTGACGAAAGTAGATGCTTCAGGACAACCTATACAACAGGGTGCAGGTTTCACCATGGGCCAGACGAGCGCCCACTGGTACTTCCAGGGTGCAGTCTATTCCTTTGGAGGCCTTGTGTCTGACGAGAAGTTTGGCATCCACCTGACAGAAGATCCTGTCATCAGACTGGCAACACTCTGGCAGGATATGGTATTCAAGGACAAGACAGCTATCCCATCGAATAGCCATGACGACTTCCTCAATAAGAAAGTAGCAATGGTGTTTGGTTCTACGGGAAGTATGGGCAACCTGCTTAATCGTGCTGACTTTGAAGTGATTCCAGCCTTCATGCCTAGACAAGTCAAGAATTTGGTACCAGTCGGAGGATCGGTCATAGCAATGACTAGTACCGACAAGAAACGGCAAGAAGCTGCTTGGGAATTCATGAAATTTGTGACAAACGCCCAGTCAAACTCCCATATTGTCATAAAGACCGGGTATATGCCTGTCAGTAAGTCTTCCATGACGTATCCTGATACGGTACAATATTTCCAAGACAACCCGATTAGAAAAGTGGCGATAGACCAATTGGAGTTTACCCGTCCACAAGCAAGTGTCATCTCTTTGGGCAAGGGAACAGAGATTCTCCGCCAGATGATAGAGAAACTGCTTATCGGAAATATGGATCCAAAAAAGGTAATGGAAGAGACAACAGCCGATCTTCTCAAGGAGTACAATGATTCATTCAAGTAAGATTTCACTTCGTTCATCAATGGTGGCCGCCGGTGCGGCCATCATCATAGGTATTGTAACCCTCTTGTTCACAGGATGCGCATCCAAGGATGAGAGTTCTCACCGAGTTAGTAATGTTGCCCATCGTGGAGGGGCAGCGCTGGCGCCTGAAAATACCCTAGCAGCATTTGCTGTGGCACTAGAGCACGACGTTGACGCAGTTGAACTCGATCTCCACCTGAGTAAGGATGGCTCTCTGATGGTCATCCACGACCCGTTGCTCCTTCGTCTGACAGGAAAGCCTGGTGCAGTCTCTGACTACACATCCGATGAGCTAGCCCAGTTTGATGTGGCCTCCACCTTCAAGAATGGAAAACACTATTTTGGTGTACAACAGATGCCAACGTTGCAAGAAGTAATTGAATTTGTCGAAGGGACGGCAACGAGACCTATTCAGTATCAGATTGAGATCAAGGTTGCCGATGATGGGTCGAGGTATGAAGGCATTGAACAGAAGCTCATTGATGTATTGAAGGAATATGCAATTCTGGATCGGACCATTGCCATATCCTATGATTTCCCGACCCTAAGCCTGTTAGGCAAGCTCGAACCCAATCTTCAATTGGGGGCTCTGATAAGCAAGGACTATCTTTCCAGTAAAGGCATAACAGGACCTGAGTCAGTCGCTAAGAATATGCAAGCGCTCAAGGTCGAATATGTGGGAATTAAATCTGACTACCTTTCCCAAGTATTGTATGATCAATTACGGGCATATGACCTTGGCGTAGGGGTGTGGACTGTCGACGACACCATCAATATGAGAAAGTTTGCCGGAATGGGTGTTGATTTCATTACCACCAACAGACCCGATCTCCTTAATAAAGTGCTTGATAGGAAAGTAACAACTACAGTCAATTCATCCAACTCTGATTGGTATCTGTAACGGTGTAGTTCTTCCTGTCATCCATATGCAGGACTTTAGCAAACCAATCTGACAATGTCCTCTGTGCTATGCAACAAAACGGCCTTTCGGCCGTCCTTGTTGTTACTTCAGGTTGTCCCCCCGCACATCGTGCAAGATCTGACGCACTTCCGGATCGGAGAACTGTTCGTCGATCTCGTTTGAAGTGAGCCCGAGGAACTCATGGCAGTGATAGTGTATCCACCGCTCGTCTTCAGGACAGTTCAGCACATGCTTACGACAGTAGTAGTCAGGCTGTATGGGTAGGGCCTCTTCCCCCTTGTATAGAGGGACCTTGTAGTCATACACAGCAATCTTGAGGTCTTCACGGGGAATACCCTTGAGCATGATGATCTCTGCCAAGGCATTGACTGTCTTGCCGGTGTCAAAGATATCATCGACAAGCAAAATCCTGTCACCTGTCCTGAGATG
This sequence comes from Sphaerochaeta sp., assembly GCA_003446545.1. GTDB lineage: Bacteria > Spirochaetota > Spirochaetia > Sphaerochaetales > Sphaerochaetaceae > Sphaerochaeta. The sequence continues at coordinate 1,018 of DMAO01000345.1, read as the reverse complement.
TTCAGGGGAATAGGTCCAGCCATCGACCATGACATTGGTCTGGCTCCTGAGATAGCCGTACGAACGGGCTACAACAGCTGCATAGAAGACAGGTCTTCCCTTCTCACGAATACGGACCATCTTGTAGTATTCGCTGAACACATTCGCCATATAGGCTCCGCCCCGTAAGGAAGCATAGATGATATCGGGAATGAAATGATCCTCCAGATACATCTTGTGAGCAAGTTTCAGGGCGCTGTCACGAATTGTATCTCCAGAAATGAACTCTTTATTCACCTTTGCTCTCCTCTTTTATGCTTCTACAGTAAGGATTTCCAAGCCATTCTTTGTGATAGCAATTGTATCTTCAAAATGTGCAGAAGGTTTCCCGTCAGCAGTAACCACAGTCCAGCCATTATCGAGGGTCCTGGTATTCTTGGTACCAAGGTTAATCATGGGTTCGATGGCCAATACCATTCCTTCCCTGATACGGGGATTGGGCATATAGGAACTCACATAGTTTGGTATTGAGGGCTCCTCATGCACAGCAAGGCCTACCCCATGACCACAGTAGTCACGTACGACACCGTACCCTTTGGAGTTGGCAAGCTTATATACTGCGGAACTGATGTCCTGGATTCGGGCACCCTTCTTACCAGCCGCCTCAATGCCTAGGGAGAGACACCTCTGGGTTACTGTACAAAGTTGTTCCCACTCCTTCTTGGTCTCACCAATAATGAAGGTCCTTGCCATATCGGAGAAGTGACCATCAAGGTTGATCCCTAAGTCGATATCAACAAGGTCTCCTTCAACGAGAAGCCTATCCTTGGTAGGTATACCATGGATGACCTCTTCGTTGATGGAAATGCAGGCAGTGCCGGGAAATCCCTCGTAATCAAGAAATGCCGGCTTTACCTTATGTGCTATCATAAAATCATAACAGAACTTGTCTACGAATACCATAGACAAGTTCTGTTATGATTTTATGATAGCACATAAGGTAAAGCCGGCATTTCTTGATTACGAGGGATTTCCCGGC
>DMAO01000094.1 GCA_003446545.1 Sphaerochaeta sp. | reverse complement strand
GGGAGCTTGCCAACCCCAAGGGTAAAGCTCTTTTCTACAGCTTTGGAAATGTTCCCTAAATCAGCAGTGGAGGTAATATGGAATATTGCCTTATTGCCGGTGAAGATGGCATCACTACCGTCCCAATCCTCAAAACGTCCAGTGTAGGAGTAAAGGTTTTTCTTTCCCAAAGTAGAGAAGAAGTTTCCAATTGCTACTGCAGCGGGACTGGTGAGATTCACTCCGGTTGCACGACTTGCACGACCATTGTCATTGTTGAGCAAAACAGCTCCCTGCTCTGCCATCCACTGTTCAAAATACCAGCCATGCAGGGCAAAAGAGATGTTGGCGCCAGCAACTTTTTTGGCTCTTGCTGTCTCGATGACTTCAATCATGTCTTCAAAGGTTTCAGGAACATAATCAGATCTGTAACCTGCTGCAACAAGCTTATCCACGTTGATGTATAAGATAGGGGAGGAACTGTTGAAAGGAATAGAGTTCACTGTACCCTTAATGGTGTAGTAGTTGAGTACTGGTTTGATATAATCACTGGTATCGAAAGATCCAATGTTTCCAACGGGCATGAATATGCCGGTGTCGAATGCAAGTTGGCTGCCAACTTCAAAGACATGCACAAGACTTGGAGCATTGCCTTGCTTATCAGCAAGGACAGCAGCCTGAAGTGTATCGCGGTAGCTTCCCTTCGCTTCTTGAGTCACATGGTATTTTGTTTGTGAAGTGTTGAAAGCATCTACCTTTTCCTGAATCCAGCCCGAGCGAGTAGCATCGCCAAGGGCATGCCAGAAAGTGATTTCAATCGGTTTGACAACTTGTAAGCTGTTTTTTTGTTCAGCAGTACCATTGGCAAATAAAGCCATGGTAGCCAAAAGTAAGGCACATAGGCCTGTGAGAGTCTTCTTCATGGTTACATCCTCCAAAAATATTAGATGTGCTGAGGATGGGGGAAAAGTGTAAGCAAAATGTCAGACTGCTATGAGAAAAGTATGAATAAGGGTTTAATTGGTTTCCCATTAGATTACGGACCAAGCGAATGTTTGATCGATTTTCTGGCAAGGGAAAGCGACTCTTTTTGATTCCCCAACGAAGCGAGAGTAGCAAAAGCATTACCATGGTCCCATTACCGAGCGAGGGAGGGGAAAGCAAGGTGAGATNNACGTAAGGATCCATACCTCGCCCCTGGGGTATTGATACCTTTCATTATGCTTCTTCATAGTCAACTCCAAAGGATTGATGAGTAGGCTACAAATACATCTTCTGCAGACGGGTATATATCATTCGAGTATAACAATACCTTTTTCACTTTGCATGGCTCATCCCTGTCTATCTCTAGACACCCAGCCGTATTCAGGCCTTGAACTTTGTCATGTGTCTTTCTCTCATGGTGTATGCAATCATCGAGGGTCAGCTGAGGGCTTCCTTTGCCAAGGGAAATGAGACGCTCCGCATCTTGGGCAATCGACCCGCCGATTACAAGGACGGCCACAAACCATGACAGTGAGGTGGGACAGTGCCTGGATGGCAAAGGAAACTGCTCATACCTTTACTTGGCAAAGTGAGTTCTGTGGGAAACTGTCGTAATTACCCCTTTTTTATGTGGTCTCCACAAGAAGCACACCAAGAGGCCATAGTGTTAAGAAGATTTTTCAAGACCAAACACCCTAACTCGTGATAGTGCTGAGGTTTTTGTTTGTATCTTGGGCAATCTTTCTTACAGTCAAACAGAAAAGGGGAATGGGATGAAAAAAAGGAATACCTTACGAAAAAAGAAGGACCAGACGTGGAGGAGCCGCATACAGATTGGTTTCTTTATTCTGGTAGCCTACATTACTGCGGTTAATGGTCTGGAAGAAATGGGAGTGGTTTTGCCTTCCTTCCTTGGAGGAGCTTCCCTGCATGCAATCTGTCCCTTTGGTGGGGTTGTATCCTTCTGGAACCTAGTTACCCTTGGTACCTTGGTCAAGAAGATCCATGAGTCGGCGGTGGTCCTTGCTGTGCTTGGCTTGTTTCTGGCCATTTTGTTTGGCCCGGTCATCTGTGGTTGGATCTGTCCGTTTGGAACCTTCCAGGAATGGATTGGTAAGCTTGGGCGAAAGATATTCAAGAAAAAGTATAATCATTTCATCAACACACGATTGGATAGTATCTTACGGTATACTCGGTATCTTGTCCTTATCTGGGTTTCCTACATGACATTCGTTTCGGGAACACTCATTTTTCAGGACTATGACCCGTACTATGCACTGTTTAATTTTTGGACTGGTGAGGTAGCCCTTTCTGGCTTTCTCTTGCTTGGCCTTGTCATGCTCCTCTCTTTGCTGGTCGAGCGCCCCTTCTGCAAATATGCCTGTCCGTATGGGGCCTTCCTAGGAATCTTCAACCTGTTCAGGGTTTTTAAGATAAGGAGAACTGAGGCGACGTGTATTTCCTGCAATGCCTGTTCAAGGACCTGTCCTATGAATATTGATGTTGCCACAGACCATGTTGTAAGGGATCACCAGTGTATTTCCTGTATGAAGTGTACCAGCGAGACCGCCTGTCCTGTTGGGGATACTGTGGATTTCTCTCTTGCAAAACCCAAGAAAAGGATTTCTACCAGAACCTTAGGCATAGTCTCTGTGGTTATCCTATTCGGGGGTATTGGAATATCGTCCCTTATAGGACTTTGGAATGTGGAATCCACCAAACAACCTGCCTTGATCAAGGACGGTGAATTTGCAGGTCTACCCAGTCCTTCCGACATTCGGGGTTCCTATTCTTGGGATGATGTTTCCAAAGCCTTTGACGTTCCTTCCAGCCTAATGGTGGAAGCCTTTGGAGCCTCTTCTGCTGCTGATAAGGTCAACCTGCTTGAAGCTCTCTATCTGGGAAAAATTCCGGAAGGGGGGGAGGTTGGAACCGATTCTGTACGGTTGTTTGTCTCTCTCTATACTGGACTGCCTCACATCCCGGAGGAGGGTACTATCCTACCAGAATCTGCAGTACAGGTGTTGAGAAGGGAGGGGAAGGATACCTCTTTAGTCTTTGAGGAAGTGGCAAGCAGGGCTGTCAGCCTTGGGGATTTGCCTGCAGTTTCTGACCAAGGGGTTACCCCGACTGCTTCGACACCAATCTCCATTACGGGGAAAACCACTTTCCAGGAATTACTTGATGCAGGCTATCTGCTACAGGATGTTGAGGCGATAGCGGGGAAACCCAAAAGCCTAAGTATGGCGATTAAGGATTTTGCTACCGAACAGGGTGTTGAATTCTCTGAGATAAAGGCGAAACTCGCTGAGCTTGTTCCCCTACAATAAGGTATTTTGATTGAAGTACATCAGGACTTGGAAGTATATTCCAAGTCCTGATGTCATTACGCGGTAGCAGAACTATGATGAGTGGGTGGCGTCTGTATAGGTATCTTCTTATTGCTACTATATTTCATTAGTAGTTTCTTGACTTTCAGTACGTATATGCTATCATAAATCTAAGCGTATAAAGCATTTCTAATCAATCGCTGTGTGAGATGTTGTTTTCTTACAGGAAACTTTGTCTAGCTTGTATTGTACGCAAGGAGGATTTTATGGCAGACCAGAAGAGAGGTATCCAAGAGAAAGACCGTGATGGTCGTGACAACCTACCCAAGAAACCACTGACTTCAATAAGTGGTCGTCCAATAGCTCACAACGAAAACATCCAGACTGCAGGCGTTCGTGGTGGTGTGATGATGCAGGATGTCTGGTATCTGGAGAAGATGAGCCACTTCGACCGCGAAGTAATCCCTGAGAGGCGTATGCATGCCAAAGGTTCTGGAGCATTCGGGACCTTTACGGTCACCCAGGATATCACCAAATGGACAAAAGCATCCTTGTTTTCCAAGGTTGGAAAGGAGACTGAGATGTTTATCCGATTCTCTACCGTTGCCGGTGAGAGAGGGGCCGCTGATGCTGAACGTGATATCCGAGGCTTCGCCATGAAGTTCTATACCGAGGAGGGGAACTGGGATCTGGTTGGGAACAACACCCCGGTGTTCTTCTTCCGTGACCCCATGCTGTTTCCCGACCTCAACCACGCGGTAAAGCGTGACCCAAGGACCAATATGCGATCTGCCCAGAATAACTGGGACTTCTGGTCGATGCTCCCTGAGGCCCTGCATCAGGTGACCATCACCATGGGAGATAGGGGGATACCCAAGTCCTACAGGCATATGAATGGGTATGGCTCACATACCTATTCCTTCATCAATGCAGACAATGAACGATTCTGGGTGAAGTTCACCTGTAAGACTGAGCAAGGTATCGAGTTTCTGACAGATGGCGAGGCAGCTGCAGTTGTTGCCCATGACCGGGAGTCGAACCAGAGGGACCTGTTCGATTCAATTGAAAAAGGCGACTTTCCCAGATGGAAGATGTATGTGCAGATAATGACCGAGGATCAGGCAGACAGGCACCCTGACAATCCCTTCGACCTTACCAAGGTCTGGTACCATGATGAGTATCCCTTGCATGAAGTGGGTGTGTTCGAATTGAACAGGAACCCTGAAAACTACTTCAGTGATGTGGAGCAGGCTGCCTTCAATCCGGCGAACAAGGTCCCCGGCATAGGCTTTTCTCCCGATCGCATGCTCCAAGGACGGTTGTTCGCCTATGGTGATGCCCAGCGCTACCGCCTTGGGGTGAACCACTACCAGATTCCCGTTAATAGGAGCAAGGTTGAGACCAACCACTACCATCGCGATGGCNNCGATGCGCACCGACGGGAACTTTAGCGGATCGGTGCACTACAACCCAAACTCCTATGGGATGTGGAAGGACCAGAACGAACTGGCCGAGGGCCCTCTCGATGGCAATGGCCCCGTCGACCATTATGACTTCAGGGAGGATGACAATCATTACTTCGAGCAGGTCGGCAAGCTCTTTGCCATCATGACCGAGGATGAGAAGGAGCGCCTGTTCGGAAATACCGCCCGAAACAT
>DMAO01000202.1 GCA_003446545.1 Sphaerochaeta sp. | reverse complement strand
TGGTAATGCTTTTGCTACTCTCGCTTCGTTGGGGAATGACTGATACTAGGGAGGAATATCCTCAAATCAGGGACTCTTGAATGTCCAGGGCCGACTTTTCACAGAATATTGTGAAGTGGAAATCCAACCCAACTGAATATTCGCTTGAACACATCGTGTCATTTTTTTGCAGCGTTAGCAAATCATTACAAGAGAGGGATGCTGAAAAACCTCAAGATCCAAATAAGTACGAAATACATGATTATTGTCGCGGTTGTAGAGATACTCAGGCTTGGCCAGAATTGCATTCCCCGAGTCAGAAGGGCCGGAAATAGAAAAAAGAATACCAGCGATGGCAATACTAGCCAAAATATCGATTGGGAAAGATTGGCTATCTTGTCCAGCTTGGCTTTCTCAACGTGTAACCATAGGATGGCGAGCAGGGAAGTTAGTGGTAGGGAGGCTATGAGAGCACCGAAGAAGGAACTACGTTTAGCAACCTCACTGACAAGGACAACAACGATTGCGGAGATCCCGACTTTTACAATGTAATACACCATACAATCCTCCCACTTCTTCACTACTTTTCGCAGTGTAGAGTACAGGGCCATGGTACTGTAATGCATGTTTTCAGTATAGATTCTGTCCAAGGATATCCAGAGACATCGGAAAAATCTGGATGAGACCATCATGGAGAAACAGTGCAAAGGAGTTGTCTCGCATCCCCTTTGCTTCCCTCATGAAGTTTAAACTCCAAAATTCTAATTCAAAGATATCCTTTTCACAACCTTCGATATGCAAAGANNAATTCAAAGATATCCTTCCTGTTCACAACCTTCGATATGCAAAGAAAGATGAAAAAGGTTCAATCAAAAAAAATGGATGTCTTATATAAGTTGCATCCTGACCTATTCAATCGTATTCTATTGATAAGGAGCAACTATGAATATTACCTTTTTTGGTGCTGCACAACAGGTAACCGGGAGCTGCACTCTTATAGAGTGTGCAGGCAAATACATATTGGTCGATTGCGGACTACCTCAGGGAAATGATGAACAAGAGTCAGGTATGGACCTTCCTTTTGTAGCCTCCTCCATTGATTATCTGTTGCTTACCCATGCCCATATAGACCATAGCGGAAGAATTCCCCTACTGATAAAAGATGGCTTCAAAGGTAAGATCCTCACAACCGAGGCAACCGTCGACCTGTGTGAGATCATGCTCGCAGATAGTGGTCATATTCAGGAAATGGAAGCAGAGTGGAGGAGCCGTAAGTCCCGGCGTGCTGGAAGGGGAAGCGTGGAGCCCCTCTATACCGTGGAGGATGCCCAGGAGGCGATGCAATATTTCGAACCTTGTGCATATGACACCATAATTGACCTTGGTGGAGGTACTAAGGTCAGGTTTGTTGATGCAGGACACCTGTTGGGTTCTTCGTCCATAGAAATCTGGCTCAAGGAGGGGAACGAGCATCGTAAGCTGGTATTCTCCGGTGATATCGGAAATTTTGACCAGCCACTGATCAAGGATCCTGAGTATATAGACAATGCGGATTTCGTCATCATGGAGTCCACCTATGGAAACCGTCTTCATCGGAAGCCTGAGAATGCTGTGGGATATGCTGTTCCTACCAGTGTACGGGCCCAGGAGTTGGCGGATATCGTAGAGAGGACTTTCTTACGGGGAGGCAATGTGATCATCCCCGCCTTTGCTGTGGGACGAACCCAGGAGATACTCTACCTGCTTCGGGTTATTATTGAGAAAAAGCTCTGTCCCTCTTTTCCTGACTTCCCTGTCTTTGTTGACAGCCCTCTCTCAGTTAAGGCAACCAATGTGTTTGCAGGTAATATTTTCGGGTATATGGATGAGGAAACCATGGCCTTGGTCAATAAGGGTGTAAATCCTATTATTTTCCCGTCCTTGACTACTATAACGGCGGTTGAAGGCTCCAAGGCGTTGAATAGGCGCAAAGAAAGCTGTGTCATCATCAGCAGTAGCGGTATGTGTGAGGCAGGGAGAATCAAACACCATCTGAAACATAATTTGTGGAGGCCGGAAAGCACTGTTCTTTTTAGTGGGTTCCAGGCAGGGGGTACCTTGGGTCGGTCAATCCTGGAAGGGGCTCGGCATGTCACCCTCTTTGGTGAACTCATTGATGTTAGGTGTGAGGTTGCTGAACTGCACGGGATCAGTGGCCATGCGGACCAGAGTGGTCTTATCAAATGGCTTTCTTCATTCAAGGAAGAACCGAAGTTGGTTTTTGTTATCCATGGAGATAAGGAGGTTGCACCTTGGTTTGCCTCGTTTGTTTCCAAGACCCTAGGCCTCAGGGCTTATGCTCCAGAGGTCCGGGAGCATTTCAATCTTCTTGATGAGGCCACTTTCCCTGCGGCTAAAAAAGTTGATGAGTCTGTTCTTTCCTATCTGCGTGAACTTTCTGAGGCTGTCGCTCTGCTCAAGAAGGAGGAATCTACGCTACTCTCAGTGGTCAGCCGCTTGGAGGCTGCAGGAAGGGAGAAAGGCATTGATGAGAAGCGCGCTGTGCGCCTCACCAATGCAATCACCCGTTTAGCCAGTGACCTTGAATACCTGCAGATTAAGTGGGGTGCCGATCCTGACTAAAACTTGATGCCGAAGACTGCACCCCAAGCGGGCTGTTTCAGTTTGGTGAAGCCCATCTTTTCGTAGAATCCAAAAGCACGGGTGTTGCGCCCATCCACCCCAAGGTGAATGCCTGCAACACCCCTTTTTTGTACAGCTTCCATGAAGGTAAGCATCAAGGCTTTTCCCAGACCTCTGCCTTGGAGAGTATCAAGCAGGTTGATATGCAGATGGGCAGGGTAGCCTACATGCTCCCAAACACCCTCTCCAGGGCCTTTGTTTATGAGCCGGATCATATTCTCTTCGTTTTCGCTTTTATACACTGTTACGTTGGTATAGTGTATTTTAAGTGGGGGAAGCCAGTAGCTATTCATCCAGCTATTGAAGGCTACTGTATCGCTTGTTCCCACTATATAGCCGGAAGGTCTGTTATATTCATCGACAGCTATGAAGCAGAGTGTGGGGTCAAAGAAGAAGTAAGGTGCTGCATAATAGTGGCCTACACAGTAGGGGTCATGATAATAATCTGTACCATCGAGACCTGAAAGTGCAGTACGCAGGCTTACCTCATACATATAGGGTATGTCCTGTTGTGTGGCCGCTCTGATATGTTCCATGATGCATTCCCTCCCCACATCTGTACAATACTCTGTAATGGGGAATTATAGCAAGCATAAATACTAATTTATAAAATGTTTATTCCTTATCTTGTAAGTAAAAATAAACCATTCACCTAGAAAAAACCGAGTAGATAATAATTTTATGTAAAAAGCGCTGGACAAAAAGCATTTTGCAGTGTAGTATCCCATCTCGTTCGGTAACGAAAACTTTGAGATTGTTTCGAGGGTAATTTGCTAAGGCTCTTGACCGGAAAGAACAAAATAAAGTATTCTACTAGAGCGCCTCAGAGAAGGGGCCGGGAAG
>DMAO01000047.1 GCA_003446545.1 Sphaerochaeta sp. | reverse complement strand
TTGAGAAGCATGTTGATGTCCATCAGGCTCATCCTCAGGGTAAGCCCTGCAGGAATCCACTTGCGCGTAAGCTCCTCACCTGCATGGAATCCAAAGATCTTACCATGCTTCTTGGCAGCATCAGCTACCTTCTGGATAGCTTCATCCATCTTTGGATGGTTGAATTGTCCACTGACACCCAAGGAATTGGAAAGGTCTGCAGGCCCGATGAGCAAGGCATCGATACCCTCAACAGCAGCAATTTCATCAATGGCCTCAATGGCCTCAGACAGTTCAATCTGTGCAATGGTCAGGACCTTGAGGTTCTCCTCTTCCATGAAAGCGGAAGAGTTTCCCCCTTCATCGAAATACTCAGTATGAGCCCCATTGCCACCAAGCCCTCTCCCTCCGATTGGAGCATACTTTGCCCATCCGGCAAGGAGTCTGGCATCGTTGGCAGACCGAATCATCGGTACCATAATACCCGTTACACCGCAATCTAGTGCCCGGGAGACAGTACCCTTCGACAGTTCTGGGACACGAACAAAACACTCAATCCCCTTAGCCCTGGCAAGAGAAGCTGCATCAGCAATTGTCTCAAAGGTAAAGGCGCCATGTTCCATATCAAACATGACAAAATCAAGTCCTGCATTTGCAGCCACCAGCACTATTGCCGGGTTACGCACCATGCGCACCATCGTTCCAACCACTACCTTCCCATCACGTAACTCTTTCATCGGCATACACTATTCCTTTGCGTCTAACGCTGATTCAATCTGTTGCTTCAATTCCGCCAGCCGTCTGGGACGATCATTGGCAAATCGCCTGATGGCCTCAAGAATCCAATGGGGATTCATATGTGCCTCATCCAAGACCTCATCAAGGGAACCACCACTCCTCCATTGGTCATCATGATCACTGCTGAGGGCGTAGGCTTCGCTCAAGTCATTGAACACCCACTCACTCATCAGGCGCCTGGCATGTGTCGTGATAAACGTAGAGTCAGCCCTATCAGATGGGGTGACAACGATTTCCCTGTAGCTCCTGTCCTGGAGTGCAAACAGCTCTGGGCTGGTGACACAAACCAGCTTCACATTGATCTGCTCCTCATCGAGGATGGGAAGCAAGGCAACAGCCGAAGCCACGGCACTAGTGCCCTGGATATAGATGGTCCCTGCCCTAGTGAGCCCTTTCTTGTGCTGTCTGAGCACATACGCCCCTTTAGCCGCCTCAAAGTGAGAAGGTATCACAGAGGCCTTGCGGTCCGGTACCACAATCTCAGGTCTTGTCACGTGCAACGCAATGAGGGGGACGTTCAAAGAGAATGCGGCTCCGAGCAGAACCGGCACTTCGTTGTACTCCCAGGGATAGAGGTTGATAATCTGCCCTTTTGGGAACAGCTGCGTAACACCCGGTGAGAATATTCCAAAATGGGTCCTGCTGTCATCGGCAGTCTCAGGTCCGCTATGGGCTCCGACCCAGAGGAATTTTCCTACCTTGTGGTCTGCATCCTGACAAAACTGGCTAAAGAGCCTCAGTGGGCCGTATTTAAGATAGGAGAATGAGGCATAGGTCGATACCGCACCATAAAAACCATCGAATTCCTCTTGAGGATTCTCAGAAAGGTTCAGGGAAGCAACAGAGGAGAGCATCCCGGCATTGGAGAACTCTGTAATCTCAGTAGGTGCCATGACCCCATCTTCGGTGCCGACCCGCTCGAACCATCCATAGCCTTCTGCGTCTCCCCAGCCCTCTCCAAATCCAGCAAGATTGGTCGATCCAGCCAGGTCAGCTGAAGAGGCTAGAAATATCGGCCTCCCGTATCTGCTCTTTCCAATATGGTTGATGTAGGAACCCCATCTGCCCATCGCTGAGCGATTGGCAGCCTTGGCCCCTGGCTTTGCCCACATCTCTTCTGGATAGGAGGTATAATCCCACAGGCTCTGGTCACTGAAGGGATTTCCCTGCGCACCAAGCTTGTACCCTTCAATATGAGTGGGAACAGAATCGCCAAGCTCCACCAGACGGTCAGCAAGATAGGTCACCAGAGCATCATCAGAACGCAAGACCTCTGCAACAGCCTTGAGATTCTTCCTGAACTCATCACTCCCTTCCTGGAACTCGCCATCCACATTCACAAACTTTGCACCATACGTATCTGCAAACTCCTTGCGCAGTGTCCAGTACTCCCTACTGTTCTTCTTGTGAGGGGAGCCATGGGACGCAGCGTCATACTTGAGATAGCCACGGCCCTTTCTCGTCTTGAACCAACCCATTGAAGGACTCTTGTGACCATCCAGACCGTTGGTCAGGGCATCAAGCATCCCAACCAAGGATTCAAATTCAGAACCGTGTTCTGTGCCTACAACCCTCCATCCATGGGGCGCAAACCAATCCTTGGGCTCACCGTAGACAACCTCACTGGTCTTGTGTCCGTCAATACCGAAATCGTTCCAGTCTACCAGGAAATGCAGATTGTCCAAGCCCATCCCCCAAGCTGTGTTGAGGGTCTCGTGGGTAGAGCCGGGGGTCAGCCCACCCTCACCCTCGAGAATGAACACCTTCACCTCCGCTGCTCCCGCCCGTTTGAGAGAGAAGGCCAGCCCTGCTGCAGAAGGGGTCCCATGCCCTGAAGGGCCGGTATTTGCTTTGAGGAAGGAAGTCTTCCCATTGGCTTCAGCATGCCCTGAAAGACCTCCACGGTTCCGAAAGCCCAAAAGGTCTTCCCAGTATAGGGCCCTATTCTCAGCATCCTTTACCAGGTACTTAGGATCTTTGGTTGCCTCATACTTCACCCTCAAAGCCTCGTTGAGAATAGCGAGGGTAGCATATACCAACGGGATGGTGTGCCCGCACCCAAGGATGAACTTGTCCCCAAATCGCTTGTCACTGTCCCGAATATCCCAACGCATGGAGCCGCTAAGCAACAGGGTGAGAAACAGATGGACTTTCGAACGTGACCCGCCGGGGTGTCCGCTCTGACGGTAGTTGAGAGGGATATCAATATACTGGTCTATGAGGGCGGCAGTCTTTTCCCAATGCTTGAGCGCTACTGTATCACTTACTACGGTTCTTACCATATGAATCTCCTATGATGTACGTTTTTTTAGGTTAGTCTTTCTGATCGTCCGAATTGCAGAAACGAGAATAACGAGGATGGTTATGACAAGGATAGCCCCCGAAATTGGCTCAGTGAAGAAAGGAAGGAAACTTCCTCTACCTCTCATCAGGCCGCGGCGGAGTTCCGTCTCAATAATAGGTCCTAGAATGGCTCCCAACAGAAGAGGGGTGGAGGGGATCTCAAACTTTTTCATACCAAAGCCAAGGATGCCGAAGAACAGCATGGTCCAGACGTCGAACATCCTGTTGTTCAGCCCATAGGAACCGATTACACACAAGGTCAGGACAATGGGGAGCAGGAAATGCTTTGGCACAGTAAGGACCTTCACGAAGAGACGCATTAGCCCGAACTCTGAGATGATCATGAAGATATTTGCCAGAACAAGGGCTGTAAAAATCCCATAGACCAACACTCCGTTGTTTTCGAACAGCAGAGGACCGGGGGTAATACCATGGACCATGAATCCTGCAAGCAAGATGGCCGTAGTATTGTCCCCTGGGATGCCCAGCGTCATCAGGGGAACAAGAGCCCCTCCTGTAGAGGCATTGTTGGAAGTTTCAGAGGCAACCAACCCATCAATGACCCCTGTCCCAAACTTTTCCGGATATTTTGATTGTTTCTTCGCTACCCCATAGGAAACCACGCTACATATCGCACCCCCAAGACCTGGGAGTATGCCTACACCGGTTCCAATGACGGCAGACCTCAGAAAATTCCATTTCTGGGAAACAAACTCTTTGAGAGAAAAGCCAAAACCCTTGATGGAATACTCGACCGGCTTGACCTCCTGTTCCGCCTCCCCAGAAGATTCGAAGAGCTGGGAAACAGCAAAAAGCCCTATAAGGATAGGAAGAAGACTAAACCCACCATTCAACTCCTTAAACCCAAAGGTGAATCGGGGGAAGGCTGTAATGGGTGCCATACCAATGAAGGTAAAGGAGAATCCAAGCAATGCACTGATAAGTCCTTTCACAAAGGACTTTCCGCTCATGGTGGAGACCAGGGTGAGGCTGAATATACCGATGGAGAAATACTCATAGGAAGCAAAATTGAGGGCGACACTTGCAAGCCAGGGGGAAACAAAGAACAGGACAATAAGGCTGAACATGCCTCCGAGGAACGAAAATACAATACCGATCCCAAGGGCCTTTCCCGCCTTTCCTTGCTGAGCCAAGGGAGCCCCATCGAAACATGTACAGATGGAGGCAGGTGTACCAGGAATGTTCAGCAGTACAGCTGAGATGAGACCTCCTGAAGTTCCTCCAATATACAGACCCATCAGCAACGAAAGAGCCTGCACTGGTTCCATACTGAAGGTGATAGGGAGAAACAAGGCTACCCCCATGGTCACTGTAATGCCCGGAATGGATCCAAACAGGATACCCAGGACAGTTCCTCCAAAAATCAATGATATGGTCTTTATCGTCAAAACGGACATTATTCCTTCTACTATCATAGCTAGGTTACTCCCGGTAGGTTATCCCAAAATTCCGTTTGGGATCATGACTTGAAACACACGGGCAAACAGCAGGTACGTCGACAACGAGCTGAGAGCAGATATGGTCCCATAGAGCAGGTATTTTTTCTTCTTCTCAGGGGTGAGGATAAGAATCTGGAAAAAGATGTACAAGGCCGAACAGATTACATATCCAAGGGTCTCCAACAGTGCCAGGAAAACTATCAGAAGGCACAGGGACAATATGACTGAATACGTGTTTTTTCTTGGGATCGTGGCTTCTGATGATGGATTTGCATTGGCAACAGGTTTGCTCTGTCTCAGGACTTGGCCGATGAGCAAAGTCCCCAATATCACAAACCCTACGCTTGCAAGACGGGGGAAAAAGGTAGCCCCAACCCCAACGGCAGCAAAGTCCTTGATCCCGAAACTGGCCAGATACATCGCAATGCCAAGTACTATGACGAATATACCTAACCCAACGTTTTTTTTGTTCATGGTCTCTTCCTCTAGAAAGAACGTTGCAAGGCATGGGAACCACACCTTGCAACGTCTCTGATGTGCTTGAGAGTTATTTCGCAGTTCCTCTCAACAGGTCCTGGTACTGTGCAAAATACGTGTATGTATCCTCGGCATGCCTGGTGGCAACTTCAGGGTTCATATAGGTAGGTGTCACGAAATACTTGGCAGCTTCTGCCTGGTAGGCGGGGTTTTCAACTACACGCTTCATTGCTGCTGAGAACTTGTCAACGATCGCTTTGGGAGTGCCCTTGGGCATTGCATAGAAGAAGAACTTGTTGAATTCAAGTGGCAAGCCCTGTTCTGTGGTGGTGGGGACATCGGGGAAGAGAGGGTTTCGTTCCTTGGCAGTCTGTCCGAGCACCACAAAGTCACCAGACTTGAAGTAATCCTGGGTCAGGCCATACTGTGTGTTGATGACCTGGGTCTTTCGTCCTTTCAGGGCAACAGTCTTTGCAGCATTGCCACCGACGTCAACCAGATTGAGGTCGATGCCGGCAACTTCCTCAAGGACAATACCTATCAGGTGAGGATAGCCACCTGTCATCATACCAAATTCAACACTGTTGGGGTTTGCTTTTGCATACGATACAAACTCACTGATGTTCTTGAAAGGCA
>DMAO01000168.1 GCA_003446545.1 Sphaerochaeta sp. | reverse complement strand
GGGAGATTATTGTTCCTACAAGAGCCGCTATGCAATGATAGAGAAACTTGCCAACATCAAGGTGATGGAATGGGACATAGAGCAGGACATCCTCTATAAGAGCCCTAACCTAGAGCTACTCCAGCTGGGGAAGATATCCCCCAAGGCACTTTTAGACAAGCATTACTGCATCCCCTTTATCCATGAGGAGGATCTCGCCACATGTGAAGAGAGTGTTGAAAAGGCTGTTTCGGAGCCCAGACAAAGCGGTACCACTGTTCGTCTCAGGTTACTCAATGGAGAATTTCGTTGGTTCAACATACAGATGCACATGTGCGAGCAGATACGATCTTCCAGAAGAAAACTAGACTTCCTTACAACCAGTGCCCAATGGGGAATTGTGATTGGATACCTTTCCCTGCTGCAGGAAGGGGAAGGGGAACTGCTTGTCTCTTTCATGCAGACAAAACAGGATTTCCAGCTCACCGTGCATATAACGCAGAAAGACCATATCACAACAACAGTACAACTATCAGTACTATTCTCCCCGATTGACCAGGTGAGGAAAGAGTTTATCTGTTATCTCTTTACGCTGAACACTGAAGAACCAGGCTATGAGCCTTCTGAAAACACAACCTCAGAAATGACTATCCCCCCAGCTGAGAAAATTGCAGAAGGACTGTCACAGCATCGCCAGATGAAGAACCCAGTGCATATCTCCCTTGAGTGGTAGATATGGACGATAGGAAAGAGAACCTGTCAAAAAGTACTCTTGGAACAGTGAATATACATCGAATGAATGCTAGTAGTACCCAAAGGAGATACATGCAATGCCAATAGTCAAAGAGATAGAGCAAAGAAGGGCTAAAAGAGCTCTTGCACCCAAAGCCATTACTGAAGAGGTCCTGCTCCGCCTAGCGGAGGCTGCACATCTGGCACCTTCAAGCCTAAACAGCCAAAGCTGGCGCATGATTACAGTCAAAGATCCAGAAACCCTGGACAAGCTGAAAGAAACGCTTACACCAGGAAACTACTGGGCAAAGAAAGCCCCTGTCATAACAGCTTTTGTGACCAACCCTGCCTGGGGTCTGATACTGGGGGACGTAACCTTCACTCCTTTTGAATTGGGAATGGCCGCCATGGCCTATCAGATCCAAGCTGTTGCAGAGGGTCTTTTTGTTCACCCCATTGCAGGCTACAACGCCAAGGAAGCAAAGGAGGCCCTTGGTATCAGAGAAGAAGATACCCTGCAGGCCCTGATCGTCCTAGGCTATCCAGGAGAGGAAGCAGATCTGAGTGAGAAGCATCTCGAAAGTGAGAACAGCCCAAGAATCCGAAAAAGTCTAGATGAGGTTGCATGTTTTGACCATTGGGATGAGCGCTTGATTCCCAAGCCAAAGAAGTAGCTATAAATGTAAGACAGAGGAAAAGAAAGAATCTAAAAAAAGCTGATACAAGAGTAAGGAAAACAAAAACACAGAATGTAACACACAATTCTGTGCTTTATATTTCTTTATAAAACATTTTAATATAACAATTTACATGCATAGAACAGGCTCTTCAACTGTCAAAGGATTTGCCTTGCTAATTAGGTATGTAGGTACTGTATTCTTTGCCTTACTTGTGGGCTAAACTTTTAAGAGCCTCACCACTTAGGCGATACGTTGACCACCCATCCATAGCAACTGCTCCCAGACGCTTGTAAAAGTCGATACTCATCGTATTCCAGTCAAGGCAGACCCACTCCACCCTAGCACATCCTTCTTTCACGGCTAATGAAGCGACATGCTCGATAAGAGCCTTGCCATAGCCCTTGCCCCGGAATGGTCTCTGAATGAAAAGATCCTCTATATAGAGGCCGCAACGTCCTTCCCAGGTTGAATAGTTGTAGAAGTAGAGGGCGAAACCTACTGGCAACCCGTCTTCACAACAGAACAGCACTACTGCCTTCTGCTCGACAAATAGCCAATGGTCCATGCTCTCAAGGGATGCCTCCACTTCCTGCCCGAGGTTTTCATACTCTGCCAACTCTTGTACAAACGCAAGGACTTGCGGCAGTTCAATGCGTGTTGCTCTTCTTATGGTCATCACTGTAGGTGTACGATCTCCTCTTCAATAACTTTGTGCAGCCTCTCCTCTTCTGTGAGGATTACCTCACTTTCCTTGAGAAAAGTACTGCCTATCATGGCTGCGAACAGCAGAGCTGCAAGTCCAGAGAGTAACTGGCCAGCATACTGGCCTTTGCTTGCCAGGGTGATGATGAGAATCAGTGCACCACTAGCCTGTGAGAAGAGCAACAGGATCGCCTGGATAATCTCCTCTGGAATACCGTGTCCAAGCTCGGCTGCATATTGGCTTCCGATAGGGATGGAACTGAGCAGGCAGAATCCAATGATAAAGACACCGATCAGGGCAATCATATGGCTACTTAAAAAGAGAGCACCCAACTCGTCACTGAATACCAGCAAGAGAACCCCTGGGATTGAGCAGAGATTGCAGAATACAAAGAAAACCTTGCGCCTTCTCCACTTGTCAGAAAGGGAGGGAAGCAGTACAGCCCCTATCATGCCTCCAATGAGCAATACGATACCCAGCCTTCCATCGGAGTTAGGGAAGCCCAATTCTTCACTTAGGGTGTCAATCTTCACCAGAAGGGTTACCAATACACCCCACCCTACAGCAAATATGATCATAAGGCCCCTCAGTGAAGATATCTTGTTCATAGCCTTGAAGGACTTGATAAATGAGACCTCCATGTCCCGATCCAAGACAGAGGAGGGGGATGGAGGATTTTCCCGTATGAGGAAGGCCGCTGCAAGGGCAAAGACCGAGCAGATTATGGCATAGATGCCCATCATCGTTTCAAATCCACTACCATAGCTGGAGGAACTGGCCTTGGTAGACACTATCATGGGGGAAAGGACCATGACAATACCTACAGAGAAGTACTGGGCTGCCGAAGCCATACCAACAGCCATACCCCGTTCGCGAATGGGAAACCAACGCGATACTATCTCGGTAATGCTATTGAGGACCACTACTTGCGCCAAAGCAAGAAAAATCTGACAAAAAAGGACTACTGGGAAATTGGAGATATAGATCCACTTGCCAACAGCACCAAAGAGGATCATGGCGGCAGCTATACGAATGCTCACCGTTATTCCCAAGCGGTGGATCATATAGGAAACGGGTATGCTTGCTATGACAAAAATTACCAGAAAGGCAAGCGATAGCAGCTCTACCGGGTTGGAAAACCTGGAGGAAATCTGATCCTGATAATAGAGGTTTGCAACCCTACCGACAGGGGCCATGTTCATCCACTGCAATTCAACAGAGAGTATCAGAGCCATAAGGGCTAGCAGGATAAGCCATCGGTAACGGTAGGCCTTTACACTTTTCATACCTCCAATGATAGACCAATACCATCAATTTGTATATTGCCTCTTTGCATTTCACATTGACTGTCGCTATACTCTTGTTATGAATGAAACCTTACAAATACTACGAGATAGGCGTTCTGTACGTGCTTTTAGCGACATAGATCTGACAGATGAACAGGTCTCTTTGATCAAGGAAGCAACCCTCAGGGCCCCTACTGCAGGAAACATGGCCTTATACTCAGTAATCGAGATACATGATCAGAAGAAGAAGGAACAGCTCGCCAGGCTTTGCGATAACCAGATTATGATAACCAAGGCTCCTTTGGTCTGGGTCTTCCTCGCAGACATGCAGAAGTGGGTGAACTTCTTCACTGACGGAGGTTCTAGGGAAAAGGGAGAGAAAGAGGGACTCGCATCCTGGAGAGACCCAGGCCTGGGCGACCTGCATCTCTGCATGCAGGATGCTATCATTGCAGCACAGAATGCTGTAGTGGCCGCCGAATCCCTTGGTATCGGATCCTGCTACATCGGAGACGTCATCGAGAACTTTGAGGCCTTACGGGACCTACTTGAACTCGATCACTATACCGTACCTGCCTGCATGGTGATATTCGGAAACCCCAAGAGTGAGCCAACAGGCAAGCAGACCCCACGGTGTCCTCAAGAGGCAATTTTCATGCAAGATCGTTATGATAGTCCCACGTTAGAGCAATTGCAATATGCTTTTTCTGAACATGAGAAGATGAGAAGAGAGCTGAAGATCCTTCCCTTCAGGAATACAGGAAGCATTGCTGACCACTACTACTTCAAGAAGCATACCAGCTCTTTTATGCAGGAGATGAACCGCTCAACAAAAGTGATGTTCGATCACTGGTGTACAAGCTAATCCGCTTGCGCCCTCCCCCATTTCATACTACCATATCACCTATGGCCTATACGATTTTATTAGTGGACGATGAGAGTGCTGTACGAGAGGGAATACGCAATCGTACCCCTTGGGAGCGCTATAACTTCAAGGTAGTGGGAGAAGCCGGTAACGGCATCGAGGCTCTCGAAATGATCGAGGAACTCCACCCTGATGTGGTCATAACCGACATAAGGATGCCCTATCTCGATGGCATGGAACTCATACTGGAAATTCGCAAATCCCACCCTCCTGTCACTATCATCATTATCAGTGGCTACGATGAGTTTACCTATGCCCAACAGGCTATCCGCTACGATGTCAGCGAGTACGTGCTCAAGCCTGTAACCAGCGAGGATATCTGTAACCTGCTCGAACGCACGGAAAAACGTCTGGATGAGGATATCATCAGGATACAGGACCAGAAC
>DMAO01000351.1 GCA_003446545.1 Sphaerochaeta sp. | reverse complement strand
CTTACAGAAAAGCATCCCAAGACCGTTGAGGTAGTCATTCTCTGTCGCCACGATGTAAGGCTCACGGATGCCGTTCCAATCAAAGGACGTGGTAAGCATCGTCTCCATGAAATCCCCGTTAGGCCAGTGGTCTGTCCACTGTCTCTGACCTTGGAAGCCTGAGAAGATTGCATTGTGTCCCAATGCCTCTTCACTAAAGCCTGCCTTCCCTAGAGCAGGATTGCCTATCATCAGGTCGCGTCCGATCATGACCATCTTGGTGCAATACTCCCAATCCTTGTCCAGTTGCTCCTGGCTTCTGCGGTATTCAGGTGCATTGACGGTATCTTCAGCCTGGATACAGTTCTCCCGTACCCATTTGATGGCAAGTTCATACTCTTCTTTGTCATATATGCCCTCGATGATTCTTCTCTCGATCTCGCACATGTCAATGGCTTCCGTCCTCATGCCTAGGAAATCCTGGAGGAAATCCTGGTCTACGATGGAACCTGCGATGCCCATCGCACAACCGCCGATGGAGAGATAGCTCTTTCCTCGGATGGTCGCCACAACAAGGGCAGCGCGTGCAAAGCGAAGAATCTTCTCGGAAACATCAGAGGGGATGGAGGTGTCATCATTGTCCTGGACGTCCCGTCCGTAGATGCCGAAAGCGGGCAAGCCCTTCTGTGTATGGGCGGCAAGTACTGCTGCAAGGTAGACAGCCCCAGGGCGCTCTGTACCATTGAAGCCCCATACAGCCTTGACGGTGAGCGGATCGAAATCGAAGGTCTCTGTGCCATAGCACCAGCAAGGGGTGACCGTCAGGGTGATACTCACCCCTTCTCTGGCAAACTTTTCTGCACAATCGGCACTTTCACGTACCCCTCCGATGGTGGAGTCAGCGATGACGCACTCAACACTTTCTCCTGTGCTGTGTCGTAGATTGTCGCTAATGAGCTTGGCTGCTGCCTTTGCCATGTTCATGGTCTGTTCTTCCAGCGACTCCCTGACCCCTCGTTGCCTTCCATCTATTGTGGGTCTGATCCCAATTTTAGGAAGCGATCCAGCGTAGCGGCTCTCTGCCTTGATCGTTTTGTTATCAGAAACATTTGCCATATGGTCCCCCTTGGTATATTATGTGTAATGTAATCGTTTACATCATGTGCAGTATCGCATGTGATTTACGTAATTGCAATGAAATTTTCTTCTACAAGGAGTCTGCCATGCTAAAAAACATTCCATCAATTCTGAGTCCTGAACTATTGAAGGTCCTTATGGAAATGGGCCATGGGGATGAACTGGTCATCGGGGACGGAAATTACCCTGCCGCTTCCATGAATGATCGTGTCATCCGTCTTGACGGACATGATGTCCCATCGATTCTCAAAGCTATCCTGCAACTGTTCCCTCTGGATACCTATGTTGCTGACAACGCAGTGCTTATGGAAAAAGTTCCTGGTGATACGGTTGGGACCCCCATCTGGGCAGAGTATGAGAAGATTGCCAAGCAGGGAGACCCAGCCTTCAAAGCTTTCACCTTCATCGACCGCTATGCATTCTATGAACGGTCCCAAAAGGCCTATGCCATTGTGGCCACTGGTGAGAAAGCCCTGTATGCCAATGTGTTGCTGAAGAAAGGGGTTGTGGTCTAGCTTATCGGCCCTGTCCAAAGCTTCTTGTACTGTTTGGGGCTCATGTTCATATGGGCGCGGAACTGACGCGAAAAGTAGTTTGCATCCGAAAAGCCCGTAGCTTCTGATAGTTCCTCAACACTCAACTCCCGCTTGAGGATGAGTGAACAGGCATAGGCTATTCTCCTGTGGATGTGAAACTCCACAGGAGACCATCCAGTATAGGCATTGAACTGCCTGTTCAGGGTGCTTGCACTCATGTTTGCTACTGATACCAACTCCTCAAGCGTCAGGGATCTGTTCAGATTCTGCTCAATGAAGAGCATGACAGGCTCAAGCCTTTCTGCCGTAGTTCGTACGGAGGTCTTGGGTTTTGGGTTTTGGGTTCTGGCTATCTTGATGACCAGCTGCAGGATCTTTGCATAGGCCATGGCTGAAGAACCCTTGCCAAAATCTAGGCATTCGCTCTCTGCCTTAATCTCCCGTAAGAGGAATATGGTCTCGGTCAGCTGATAGCTGGTAAGCTTGCAAATGGGAATATTATCTTCAGGCTGCATGAAAAATGTTTTGAAGCCAGGCATCTCTGATAGGTCCGAGATATCCCGTGAGAAAACCTCGCTTCCAAGTAAGATGTTATATAACCTAAGGTTGTTTATCTGGTCATACCCGTGCTGTATCCCAGGTCTTATAAACAGGATCGAGCCCTCACCAATAGGATGTTCACCCGTTTCAGTAAGGTGTTTTCCTCTGCCCGAAACCACAACCACCAGTTCATAAAAATCGTGACTATGTAAGGAATAGGGTATCTCCGGGTCACGAAGCATTACCTTCACTTTTAGGCTGTTTTCCTTGAAAAAAAACCCTTCATGGAGAATTTGGTATGACATGATAAAATCGTGCTATAATTTGATTATTCTGTCAAGGCGGATTTTCAAAAAGGTGTCAAACTTATACATAGGAGACACAATCATGACTACCTATGAGATTGCAAAAAAAACATACGCCAAGTATGGTGTCGATACTGATTCAATTCTTGAGGAATTGGCCTCTGTTCCCATAGCCATCCATTGTTGGCAGGGCGATGATGTCGGCGGTTTTGAAAAGCCCGATGCCACCTTAGCTGGAGGAGGGATCCAGAGCACAGGAAACTATCCCGGCAAAGCTAGGAATGTCAGCGAGCTCCGATCTGACCTGGAGAAGGTGCTCTCCCTAGTTCCTGGAAAACACCGCCTGAATCTCCATGCAAGTTATGGTGAGTTCGGCCCTACCTTTGTAGACCGCGATCAGATAGAGGAGAAGCACTTTCAGGGGTGGGTAGACTGGGCAAAGAGGAACAATGTCCATCTTGACTTCAACGGTACCTTTTTCAGTCACCCTCTTGCAGATGATGGTTTTACTCTAGCCAGCAAGGATGAGACGATTCGTACCTTCTGGTTGGAGCATGAGAAACGTTGCAGAAGAATTGCCGCTTGGATCGGGCGCGAGCAGAAGAGCCCCTGCATTCTCAATACGTGGATTCCCGATGGGGCAAAGAACCTGACAGTAGACAAGTTCGGCTACCGCGCTATCCTCAAGGAGTCTCTCGACGAGATTTTCGCCATAGAATACCCCAAGAGCGAGATGGTCGATGCCTTGGAGACCAAGCTGTTCGGCATAGGCAGTGAGGCCTTTGTCGTAGGCTCACATGAGTTCTACATGAACTATGCCATTCGAAATAAGAAGATGCTCTGCATCGATATGGGGCACTTCCATCCTGAAGAGGATATCGCGGACAAGATCTCTTCCATCTTACTCTTCGATGATGAGATGCTATTACATATCAGTCGACCCCTACGCTGGGACAGTGACCATGTTGTGCTGTTCAATGACAAGGTGAAGATGGTGGCAGAGGAGCTGGTGCGCAGCGGCAAGCTCGCCACCACCCATATAGGCCTTGACTTCTTCGATGGCTCCATCAACCGCGTAGGTGCTTGGGTAACTGGCACCAGAGCCATGAGAAAGGCCCTGCTCTTTGCCATGCTCGAGCCCTTGGACCTCCTTGTTCGGTATGAAGAGACCGACAACGGCTATGCCAAGATGGCGTTGCTCGAACAGCAGAGCATCTTGCCCTTTGGCTTTGTCTGGGATGAGTTCTGCCGTATAAATGGCATTGCTTTGGATGGGGACCTCATCAATCTGGTCGGGCAGTATGAGACAGATGTGTTAGGAGATCGAGAATGAGTATAGAGAAGCTGCTCTCTGCTTCCCACCGCTATGGCAGTGATGAAGGCTTTGTCCTTCTTGGGGGAGGCAACACCTCCTATAAGAAGGATGGGGTCCTGTATGTCAAGGCATCGGGGATGGAGCTTGCAACCATCGGTGTGAAGGGTTTCGTACAGATGGACCTTGCCAGTATGGAGAGCATTTGGGGAAATACCTACTCAACCGATGACGATGAGCGGGAACAAGAGGTGCTCAAGGATATGATGGCCTGCCGCTTGGAGGGAGAAAACGCCCGTCCTTCGGTAGAGGCCCTGCTGCATGCCCTGCTTCCTTTTCCCTATGTGGTGCATCTCCATCCTGCTTTGGTCAATGGGGTGACATGCGCTGTAGATGGGGAACCCACTATTGCACGGCTCTTCCCTGAGGCTCTCTGGATTGAGCTGGTCAAGCCAGGCTTCATTCTAGCAAAAATAGTTCGACAGCGATTGGCCTTGCTTCAGGAAAAGACTGGCAAGACGGCCAACATGATATTCCTGCAGAACCATGGGGTGTTTGTGGGAGGAGAAAGTCTTGAAGAGATTTCCACCCTTTATGATACAATTCTCAGGACAATTGAAGAACAGCTTGTGCGTAAGCCAGACTTCACGCCCCTTGTCATGGACGAGAAAAAGAGAGATGCAATCACTTCTACCTTGGAGATGCTTACAGGCAAGAGGATAGTCACTGCCCTGAACCAAGAGATTGCTCGCTACCTTACCTCTGAAAAGGCCTTCGCCCCAGTCGCTTCTTCCTTCACTCCAGACCACATTGTCTATAGCGGCTTCAAGCCGCTTTGGGTGGATGAAAGAGCGTCAGTTGGAGCAGAATTCGGTGAGTATGAGAGGCTGTATGGCAATGGGCCGAAGATTATCTGTGTGCAGAATACCGGGGTCTTCTCGGTTGGGGAGAAACCTCTTCCCCTGTTCCTTGATACCATCAAGGTCAGCGTCTACACAGAGAGCTTTGGAGGGCCCCTGTTCATGGACGAGGATATGATCAGGTTCATCCGTAACTGGGAAGTGGAGAAGTATCGCAGCACAATGGCATCGTCTTAAGCTATTTGTCCCGGATTTCCGGGTATACATAGATTTTTGAATTTCCGAAAGAAGAAAAAAAGGAGAGTTTGTATGAAGAAAACACTGCTGATCGTTTTGATCATTGCCATGGCAATGGGAACCGTGTTTGCACAGGGCACAAAGGAAGATGCCTCTGCAAAAGGAAAAGAGATCGTCATTCTTGGAAAGAGCATGGGGAATGGATTTTTTGATGCTTGTTTCAAGGGAAGTGAAGAGGCGGCTAAGGAAATTGGTGGTATAACTACCACCTATATGGCTCCTCCACAGGCAACTGCTGAAGGCCAGATTGAGATTATCGAGACCCTTATCGCACAGCGTGTTGATGGTATTGCCATCTCCGCCAACGATGCAGATGCTCTTATCTCCGTTGCCAAGAAAGCAATGGCTGCTGGCATAAAGGTGATTTCCTTTGACTCAGGTATCAATCCTGGTGGACGTATCGTCGACCTTCTGCCCAGTAATGCTGAGCTTATCGGTCGTCAGCAGATCCAGCTTGCAGCAGAACTTACCGACTACACCGGTGAAGTCGCTGTGCTGAGCGCCTCTGCCCAGGCAACCAACCAGAACCTCTGGATCGACTGGATGAAGAAAGAGATCACCGATCCCAAGTACTCAAAGATGAAGCTTGTAGAAGTAGTCTATGGCGATGACGCCCCAGACAAGAGCTACCGTGAAGCCGTATCCTTGATGCAGAAGTACCCTAAGCTCCAAGCCATCATTTGCCCGACCACCGTTGGTCTGCTCGCAACTGCACAGGCTGTGAAGGATGCTGGCAAGGTTGGTGTTGTGGAAGTTACTGGTCTTGGCCTTCCCTCAGAAATGAAGGGCTACATCCTTGACGATACCTGCCGTCAGATGGCCCTGTGGAATCCAATTGATCTTGGATACACCTCCACCTACATACTCAATGCACTCATTGACGGAACCACCAAAGCCAATGTTGGTGACGTCATTCCTGCCGGACGCATGAAGAGTGTCAAGGTTGTGGACAATGGTCTCATCTACATGAGCACCCCATATGTATTCAACAAGGGCAACATTGAGCAGTACGCTGCAATTTTCTAGAAAAAGTCCTATCTTGCTCCCGCCTTTGATTGGGCGGGAGCAATCTCTTTTTTGAACAAGCGTATCGGCTGAAGGAGGAGCAATGCAGAAAGCGTTGTTGGAAGTACACAACCTAACAAAGATATTCCCTGGCATTCGTGCATTGGACGATGTCCATCTGTCGATTCGTAGTGGAGAAGTGCATGCCCTCATTGGTGAGAATGGTGCAGG
>DMAO01000102.1 GCA_003446545.1 Sphaerochaeta sp. | reverse complement strand
TGAAGCCTCCCGTTTTTATGCCGGTCTGATCCAGGAAGGTGCTCCCATGGGACTGTTGGACATCGGAGGTGGGCTCGCCATCGACTATGATGGAAGCCATTCCGATAACAGTAACAGCCGTAACTACACAACACGGGAATATTGCTCTGATGTGGTAGAGGAGGTCATGACCATCTGTAACCAGGAAAAGATACCTCATCCCACAATCCTCAGTGAATCAGGTAGGGCCTTGGTCACCTACTACTCAGTGTTGTTGCTGAATATCCTGGACACCAATGTATTCTGGAACGGCAAGGGCAGGCAAGAACCTATCGCCAACGAGCTCCTACCTGCCTTGGATAATCTTTTGTATGTGCGTACCATGCTTAAAGAGGAGACTGCCCAAGAGTGTCTGAATGACTTGAACTACTATCGTGAGGAAATTCGAAACAAGTTCCTCTACGGGCAGGTGAACATGCGAGAGCGGGCAGCGGCAGAGCATCTGTACTGGTCCATCATAAGTGAGATATACACCCTGATGAAGGATCAGGAGCATCCGTCTACCCACCTGAAGGTGTTGGAACAGCAGCTCTCTGATATTTATTATGGTAACTACAGCCTATTCCAGTCGTTACCGGATGTATGGGCTATCGACCAGCTGTTTCCCATCATGCCAATACATCTTTTGGATAAGAAGCCTAATAGGCAGGCTATTCTCTCGGACATCACCTGTGACAGTGAAGGGAAGATTGACCGCTTCATAGGAAGGGGTGGGGTGGAGAATACCCTACCCTTACATGTCCCCCCCGAAGGGGATGACTATATCCTGGGAGTGTTTCTGGTAGGGGCGTACCAAGAGACCTTAGGGGATCTGCATAACCTCCTAGGTGATACCAACGTCATGAGTGTCACCTATGATGAGGATGGCCAGTTCAGCTTTCATAATGAACTTGAAGGTGATACCGTTGCAGAGGTACTCAGCTACGTCGAGTATGATACCAAGCAGATGGAAGCCATGATTCGCATCAAGGCGGAGAAAGCTGTCCAGGAGGGAAGAATAACAGCCCAACAGAGAAGGAAAATCATCGCATCCTACACTTCTGGGATGAGGGGATATACCTATTACGAGACAGATCAGGAGGACTAACCTTAATGAAAAAACGTTTGATGATAGTAGGCGCCGGTGGTGTCGGTAATGTGGTGGTGAAAAAGTCTGCAAGGATGGATGACTTGTATGCTGAAATCATGCTGGCGAGCAGGACCAAATCCAAGTGCGATGCTATCGCACAGGGCTCAGGCCCTGTTCCTGTTGTCACTGCCGAAGTCAATGCTGATGATGTTCCAGCCCTCGTTGCCCTAATAACAGGCTTCAAACCTGATCTCCTGATCAATGTTGCCCTCCCATACCAGGATCTAACCATTATGGAGGCTTGTCTGCAGACTGGGGTCCACTATGTCGATACTGCAAATTACGAGCCTAAGGATAAGGCAGAGTTCGAGTACTCCTGGCAATGGGATTTTGATGATCGCTTTAAGGCTGCACATCTTACAGCAATCCTGGGAAGTGGCTTTGACCCGGGGGTGACCAATGTGTTTACCGCCTACGCGCAGAAGCATTACTTTGATGAGATACACTATCTCGACATTGTCGACTGCAACGCAGGAGACCATGGAAAGAGTTTTGCAACGAACTTCAACCCTGAGATCAACATCAGGGAGATAACCCAGCGCGGGCGATATTGGGAAGAGGGTGCTTGGAAAAGTACTGATCCGTTGGCTATCAAGAAGCAGGTTGATTATCCCAACATTGGGGAACGCCCTTCCTACCTGCTCTACCATGAGGAACTGGAGTCGTTGGTAAAACACTTCCCCACCATCAGGAGAGCACGTTTTTGGATGACCTTCTCCGAACAGTACATCAATCACCTTAAGGTTCTGGAGAGCGTGGGTATGACCAGCATAGAGCCCATCCTCTATGAAGGCATTGCGATACAGCCCCTGCAGTTCCTTAAGGCTGTCCTGCCTGAACCCTCCTCTTTAGGTGAAAACTATACCGGCGAGACCTCTATCGGAGTGCAACTGAGGGGCATCAAGGATGGTAAGGAGCGGACACTCTACATCTATAACAACTGCAAGCATCAGAGTGCCTACCAAGATACAAAAGCACAGGGGGTTTCCTACACCACCGGCGTCCCTGCAGCCATCGGTGGCAGATTGCTCGCCCAGGGTATCTGGAAGAGGAGCGGTGTATGGAATATGGAACAGTTTGACCCTGATCCCTTCATGGCCTTGCTTCCAGAACTGGGGCTTCCCTGGGAAATCGTCGTTGATGGAGCCTTGTCCTTCGATGAAGAGGACATGATCCATGCTTGACGCAAACATAGTGACTCATACTCCAGCCTTCGTGCTGGAGTATGATGCTTTCCAAAGGAATCTTGAGCTTATACGGGAATTGCAGCAAGAGCTGCCCTGTACCTTCCTGTTTGCCCTCAAGGGCTTCGGCATGCATCGGGTCTTCCCTGAAATTGCAACCTGTGCACAAGGGGCGACTGCGAGTTCACTTTATGAGGCACACCTAGCCAGTAAGTTCTTCCCAACCGTACATGCCTATGCGCCTGTCTACCAGAAGGATGAGTTTGATGCCATAGCAAATCTGTCGTCTCACATCACGTTCAACTCAGTGGACCAATATACGCGATATAAGGACCGGCTGGGCTCTTCACTTGCTGGATTACGGGTCAATCCGAAATATGAGGTGGTTGAGACAGAGCTGTATGATCCTTGCTCACCTGGCTCAAGGTTAGGGGTAAATCCTGCAAACTTGGAGGAACTCCCTCTTGGCATTACAGGCTTGCATGTGCATAACCTCTGTGAAAGTGGGGCAGCGGAGATGAAGGGAACCTTGGACGCTGTAGAGAAGCAGTATGGGCGTTTTTTCTCCAGCCTCACGTGGCTTAACCTTGGGGGTGGGCATCTTGTCACACGAGAAGGGTATGACCTCAAGCTGTTTAAGGATACCGTTCTGTCCTTCAACAGAAGATATCCCCATATTGAACTGATTTTTGAACCGGGGGCAGCCTATGTCTGGGATACAGGGGTGCTGGTGTCAGAAATACTGGATATAGTCACCAGTGATGGCATAACGACACTGATGCTTGATACCTCCTTTACTGCCCATATGCCTGACTGTCTGGAGATGCCCTATACCCCTAAAGTATGGGGAGCGACCATTGTACCTGAACAATCGGGTAGGGAAGTGGGCTATCGTGTTCGCCTAGGAGGTGATAGCTGCCTGGCTGGGGATTGGGTCGGGACCTATCTGTTTCCTACTCTGCCCAAGATAGGTGATCGGCTTATATTTGCCGATATGATGCACTACACTATGGTGAAGACTACCATGTTCAATGGTATTGCACTCCCTGATATCGGTATTGCTCGTGATGGCCGCTATGAGGTGGTCAAACATTTCAACTACGAGGATTATACAAACCGCCTGTCGTAAGGAGTGAAGATGAAACCCTATTTCCTGGATTCCGAATACCCTAACGCTGCTCATGAAAAAGCATGTTTTCATGTCATTCCGTTTCCTCTCGAGGAGACGGTTTCCTACATGGGAGGAACCTCCCAAGGCCCGCACTCTATCCTGGAGGCATCCGGTCAGCTTGAAAAGCTCGTTGATGATTACTCTGAGCCAGGGTTGCTGGGTATACACACTACAGATGCAATTGACTGTACCTATACGAACAGCATACAGGAGGTGTATGCAAAGGCATCAAAACTGGTAAGTCGAGCCTTCGAACAACAATCGGTACCCGTTATGCTTGGTGGCGAACATAGTGTTACCAATGCCTCCATACAGGCCATTTCAAAGGCCTATACAAAAGAAGAGGTAGGAATTCTGCAGTTTGATGCACACATGGACCTCAGGGAGGCTTATGAAGGATCCCCCTTTAGCCATGCCAGTGTCATGAAGCGTGCCGTTGAGGTGGGAATCCCCCTCTACCAAGTGGGGGTGCGAAACTACAGCTCCGAAGATTTGGATGCTAGGGAGGCTTACAAGGTAGGGCACTTGGATGCACATGCCCTCGACAGACTAAAGCATACCAAGGAAGGGTATTCCCAAGTTTCCTTGCCTGCAACATTCCCAAAGAAGCTGTTCATCACCTTTGATGTTGATGGCTTTGATGCCTCGCTCATGGGAAGTACCGGCACCCCTGATCCCGGAGGGCTCTTCTGGTGGGATGCCATCAACCTGTTGGAAAGCCTTACCCAAGGGCGTACCATCATCGGCTGCGATGTGGTCGAGCTTGCACCCAATCCCCTACTGCACCATGGACCCTACCTTGCTGCAAAACTGGCCTATCACCTGATGGGACTCATTGCCAAGAGAAATGGGTTGGGAGAGAAAAAAGTCTTCGTATGAGAGAGGATCTGAGTTGTCTCATGCCCATTACCCCAGCCACAGGAACCAAAGAGTGCATTGCGTTTTTGTTTAGGCAAAGTCGCCAAGATCCTGCACAATTGCGTTGTGCATTCTATGTCTGGCCTGTCTGTTCCCACATTAGCCTACAATCATTTGGGCTGGATTGCAGTGCATGGTTACTATTTAACGAGGATGT
>DMAO01000123.1 GCA_003446545.1 Sphaerochaeta sp. | reverse complement strand
AGTTTCTTACGCTGAACAAGTGTATGGAGACCCCCTATGCGAATCCCCGAAACCTTGCGGCAGGGACCATCAGGCGGTTAAAAAGCAGTGAGGTTGCAAAGGTTCCCTTGAGAATCTATGTCTACGAGGGCTTCTGGCAGGGCGAGCATACTTTTTTTGACCATATTTCCATACTTGCCACCCTTTCTTCCTATGGCTTCTCCCTCAATCCGAATATTGCCCTTTTCAGCAAAAGTCGGGAGGATTCCCAAAAGAGGTTGGAGAAGGCCTCCCTGCAGGGGAAGGCCCTCTCCTATGCTGATCTTGACGCTTATATTGAGGAGCACACAGCCAAACGCTCTGATCTTCCTTATGAGATAGATGGCTTGGTCATTAAGGTCAATGAGCTCCCTGTCCGGGAGAGCTTGGGGTATACCGAGCACCATCCGCGATGGGCTCTGGCCTATAAGTTTGAATCTCCCCAGGCCCAGACCGTGGTGGAGAATATAGAGGTTCAGGTGGGAAGGACTGGAAGGATCACCCCTGTTGCCAGGGTGGCCCCTGTACTGGTAGGAGGCTCGACGGTCTCCAATATTACGCTACACAACCAAGACTATATAAACATGCTGGAGCTCTCAATCGGCGATAGCGTAGAGATATCCAAACGCGGGGATGTCATCCCAGCTGTTGAGCGGGTGATAGAGAAGAACGAAAAGGGGAACAAGGTATGGACCCTTCCCGAAATCTGCCCGAGTTGTTCAACGACCCTTGTTGTCAGGGGAGCACACACCTTCTGTCCCAACCCCGCCTGCCCTGAACAGGTCAGCTCCCGTCTGAAGTTCTTCGTGGGGAAAGCCCAGATGGACATCGACTCTTTCGGACCCGAGACCATCACCACGCTGCTAGACCTTGGACTGCTTAAGGATGTCAGTGATATCTATACCCTCGATTACGAGAGAGCCCTCAGTGATGCCCCAGGCTTTGGTGAAAAGAAGATTGCCGCGATCAAGGCCGGGGTAGAGAAGAGCAAGAGCCAGAGCTTCAGGCGTGTGCTGGTCTCCCTTGGTATTGGGGAGATAGGCAAAAAGGCTGCCGACCTGCTTGTGGAAAGTGGAATCACCAGCATGGACGCGCTTCTAGAGATTGCTGACCGTGATGATGAGCTGACCCTTACTGCAATCAAGCAGATCGGGCCAAAGAGCGCCCGCCTTCTTATCGACGGACTGAAGGATCCTTCCATGCGTGTTCGCATCGAGCGCTTACGTCAGGCAGGTCTGAGCTTTGAGGAGAAGATACTAGACGCTCCTGCCCTCGAACAGAGCTTTGCAAACCAGACGTGGTGTGTGACTGGCTCGTTCGAACATTTCAATCCCCGCTCTCTTGCCTTGGAGGAGATAGAAAGACGGGGAGGACGCACCACTTCTTCTGTTACCGGCAAGACTACCCACCTTCTTGCAGGGCTTGGAGCGGGAAGCAAGTTGGCCCAAGCGAACAAGCTTGGCGTCAAGGTTGTGGACGAAGAGGCTTTCCTTTCCCTGCTGGAAGAGACTAAGCCTGAAAAAAAGAGTGAAGATGTGCAAGGGGAATTCTCTTTTTCGTGACATTTTTTCAAAAACCCTATATACAGGGAGAAGTAGTAATAGAGGAGTTATCAAATGCATGAACTAGCCAACGAATTGAACACGGCATTAAAAGGGACTATTGTAGACGAGATGTTTTCGGCAGTAGGAAGAAGAATGTTCTTTCCCAAAGGCATTGTGGCACAATCTGCTGAAGCCAAGAAGAAGGCCACACGGTTCAATGCGACTATCGGAATGGCCACCACTGGGGGCAAGCCCATGCATTTGAGTGATGTCTACAACCAGTTTGCAGAAAACTCTCTTACTCCTGGCCAAATCTTTGCCTATGCTCCAGGTGGCGGGGACCCAGAGTTACGTGAGTTGTGGAAAACTGAAATGCTTAGGAAGAACCCTTCCTTACAGGGAAAGGAAATTTCCCTACCCATCGTTACAAGTGGGCTGACCCATGGCTTGAGCCTACTCGCCCAGCTTTTCTTTGAAGAGGGAGACACCCTCGTTGTTCCCGATCTGGCTTGGGACAACTATGAGCTGATATTTTCTCACCAGGTGAATGCGACCATAAGGACGTTCCCTCTCTACACCGAAGCGGGTTCTTTCAATGTGGAGGGCCTCAGGGAGACTCTCTCTGCCATTCCGGAAAAGAAGGCCCGCATCCTATTGAACTTCCCGAACAACCCCACTGGGTTCACCCCTAGCAAGGACGAGATGAAGAGGATCCAAGAGGTTCTTGTGCAGCTTGCCGAGGAGGGAATGCGCCTGATGGTCATCTCCGATGATGCCTACTTCGGCCTGTTCTTTGAGGATGAGACCGAGAAGGAGAGCCTGTTCTCTTTCCTTTGCGATGCACATGAGAATATCTTCGCGGTCAAGGCAGATGCAGCCACCAAGGAAGAGATGGTCTGGGGCTTTAGGATCGGGTTTGTGACCTATGGGGGTAAGGCACTGAATGCTGGACACTACGAGGCACTGAACAAGAAGACCCTTGGCATAATCCGAAGTACTGTCTCCAACTGTGACCGCCCCGGACAGAGTCTGGTTCTGAGGGCTATGCGTGATGGAAAGAAATACCACTCTGACAAGGCCTCAGCTTTTGACGAGATGCAAAGGCGCTACCATACCATTGCCAAGGTCCTGAAGAAATATGAGGGTAGCGAGTTGCTCAAGCCCTATCCGTTTAACAGCGGGTATTTTATGGCATTCAAGTGTAAGGGTAGTTCTGAAGTTCTACGCAAGCATCTGTTGGATACCTATCAGATCGGGTGCATCAATATTGCCGATACTACTCTGCGGCTCGCCTATTGTTCGGTTGAGTGTGATAAGATAGAGGAACTGGTAGATATGGTCTATCAGGCGGCAGGAGAAGCATGGAACTAAAGACAAAGCTCTATCTGGTAGATGAAGAGGGTAACAAATTCATGGGAATAGGGGTGCTGTGGCTTTTGCAGCACATTCGGATGTACAAGTCCTTGCGTAAGGGTTCATCTGTTTTAGGCATCTCCTATTCCAAGGCTTTTGCGATGATACGTAATCTGGAAAAAAGTCTTGGTGTTGCCATTCTCGATCGGAAAAAGGGTGGGGCAAATCGCGACGGGGCTACCCTGACACCCTTTGGCGAACAATTTATTGAACTGTATGAAACGTTTGAACAAGAGGCGAAGCTGACCCTCGATAAGCCATATGAGCAGTTT
>DMAO01000242.1 GCA_003446545.1 Sphaerochaeta sp. | reverse complement strand
TTTTTGTCTCATCGGCAACCCCACCAGCAAGATAGGAAAAATACAGGGGTAGGATGGGAAGGATGCAGGGGCTGATAAAACTAATGATTCCTTCTAGAAACGCTGTTAAATATGCCATGGCTGAGCATAGCACAACCAAAAAAGGTTCACAAGAGGGTAAAAATCCACTACAGTCATCTCATGGGCAAAAAACAGAAGGAAATCGAGGGTGGAGAACTCTTTGACCTCCACTACCAGGACATCTATGCCGAGCGCTGGCCAGCGTTGCGCCTCGCATTGCTAAAGGAGCGAAAACCCGTCGCCTTTTGCGAGCATTTGGAAGCAACCTACTATCTTGATGAGGCTTCCATTGTGGCTGCACGCCTGCTGGGAGTCCAGAAAGGTGACCATGTCCTGGACATGTGTGCAGCCCCCGGCGGCAAGAGCCTGGTTTTGGCATCATCCCTGCAAGGCACTGGAAAACTTGTGGCAAATGATCGATCGGCAACACGCAGGGGGCGGCTGAAGATTGTCCTGAAAAACCATCTGAGCGAAGCTTGGCAAGAGGGCGTACAGGTAACAGGCCACGATGCAACCAAGTGGGGTCTGTACGAGCAGGGGCTTTATGACCGTATCCTCCTTGATGCTCCCTGCTCCAGCGAGAGGCATGTCCTCAATGATGCTAAGGCCCTGAAGATGTGGAGGCCTTCCAGGCCCAAGGCCCTGGCAAGGCAGCAGTTTGCCATGCTTGCAGCTGCCTTGGAGGCGGTGAAGATCGGGGGGTTCATCCTCTACAGCACCTGTTCCATTGAGCCTTCCGAGAATGAAGGTGTCATCGGAAGGCTGTTTGCCAAACGTGCAGGCAGGTTTACACTTGAGGATATATCAGGACCTGATGCAGAACAGAGGAGCTATGGCTCCATCATCCTGCCAGACAGGTCCGACGGAAGGGGTCCCTTATATTTTTGCCTTATCAGGAGAGTCTCATGAGTAGTGTTGCAATAGTAAGGTGTGAAAACTACGACCAGGAGAAAGTGGACGTTGCTGTCGAACAGGCCTGCCTTGCTGCAGATATGCCCTCTGTCTCTGGCAAGCGGGTATTGCTCAAACCCAATGTGTTGTCCGATGCCAAGGAAGACCGGTGCATCACCACCAACACCGCAGTGGTACGGGCCGTAATCCATCTGCTAAAAAAACAGGGGGCAAAGGAGATCCTTTTGGGGGACTCCCCAGGACTGCAAGGTCCCTCCTTTGTCCCGAAGGCTTGCAAACTGGATAAGGTATGTAACGACGAGGGGGTGAGGTGGGTAGACTTTACCCAGAATCCCAAGACCAGGCTCGTTCCCTATACCCGTAGCAAGAGCCTCCCCTTTGCCTCCATCCTAGAGGAAGTTGATCTGCTTTTCAGCCTGCCCAAACTCAAGACCCATCAACTGATGTACAGCACAGGGGCTGTCAAGAACCTTTTCGGACTGGTTCCCGGCCTCCACAAGAGTCCTTGTCATGTGCTCTTCCCCACCCGCGAACTCTTCGCCTCTCTGATTGTGGGCATACTCTCCCTTGCCAAGCCTTCATTCTCGATCATGGACGCTGTCATCGGCATGGAAGGGCCTGGACCTGCCAATGGCAAACCCAGGCATATGGGACTCATCCTCGCTTCCCGGGACGCCCTTAGTCTGGATTACGCCCAGGCTATAGTAATGGGGTACGATCCTCTTACCATCCCCATCATAGCAGAGGGTTTGAGGCGTGAAGAGGGGACTGTACCCTCCTCCTACCCAGTCCTCGATGCCAATACCCTGGTTGTGGAAGACTTCCAGAGGATAGCCCAGCAGAAACAGACAAGTTTCTTCCACGCCCTCATCGCCCCCTTCTTCCTCAGCAGGTATATCCGCTGGAGGGTGAAGCGCGAGCGCAAGGCCCCTGTCTTCCTAACCGGGCCTTGTATCCAATGCCGCAAGTGCATTGAAATCTGCCCGGTACACGCATTGCACCTTGAGGGAAAAAGCATCATCATCGACGAGATGGTATGCGTGCGTTGCTACTGCTGCCATGAGGTCTGCCCGGCACATGCCATCGTGGTGGATGAACATCATCATGAATAAGGAGACACCATGAACCTCACCACGCTCTTAATGAGTATTATGCTCTCATTGTTGCCAATCAGCGAGCTTAGGGGAGGCATTCCCTACGCATACTTCAACGGTGCATCGCTGTTGCTTGCAACCCCTCTGTGCATTCTTACCAATGCCCTTGTCGCCCCCATCGCCTATTCGTTTCTCGCTACTGTGCACAAGATCTTCCATGCCCACTGGGCTTGGTACACTTCCTTTTTTGACCGCTTCGTTGCCAAGGCACAAAGGCGTGTCTATCCCAAGGTAAGCAAGTACGGCTATTGGGGTATCCTGCTGTTTGTTGCGATCCCCTTGCCCATAACAGGAGCATGGACAGGAACCCTCGGTTCCTGGATGCTGGGCCTTGACAAGCGAAAGACCATGATGGCAGTATTCGGCGGAGTCATCGTCTCCGGTCTCATCGTCACCTCTCTGGTAGTCTTGGGGGTTGGTATAGACTCGGTCTTCATCAAACGAATCTGAGGTATCATGCGTTTCAATCTAGAAAAAGAACTCAATACTGAGCAGTGCCAAGCTGCTTCAAGGCTTGACGGCCCGTTGTTGGTCATTGCAGGGGCTGGCAGCGGAAAAACCCGAATGCTCACCTATCGCATCGCCCATATGCTCGAGTGTGGTATCGACGAGTCGAATATCCTAGCCCTGACCTTTACCAACAAGGCTGCAAAGGAGATGGGAGAACGCATCAGAAGCCTGACAGGGAAAAAACTGAAAAAGCTTACCAGCACCACCTTCCACTCATTTGGCATGGGTGTGCTCAAGCAGTACATCCAACACCTCGGATTCAAGAACAACTTCACCGTCTACGACACCAACGACAGGATGGCTCTGCTCAAGGAGGTCATCCTCAACCTCGACTATGTGGTGGAGAGCTTTGACCTCTATGAGCTTTCCGCCTTGTTCTCTGACATCAAGACCAAGGCGGAAAGCTCATAGAGGTCA
>DMAO01000177.1 GCA_003446545.1 Sphaerochaeta sp. | reverse complement strand
GGATGAGCTTTTCTCTGGTGAAGGAGCCATCTAACAGTGAGATGCTCGAAGCGGCTTGAAGCACGTCGAGCATCGTATCTGCCTTGAGGTTCTTGTCAGTGCCCCCACAGATAAGGTGGCAAGCCATATTTCTGAATCGCGCATAGGTAAAGTGAGCGGCTTCTGGGATGGTAGCCGCACTGTCATTGATGAAGAGTATGGTACCGAGCAGGCCTACCTGCTCAATCCTATGAGGCACCCCTGCAAAGGATTCCAAAGCCTTCAAGACCGCTTTCCACTTGAAGCCTAAGGATAGGAGTATTGCATAGGCACTTTTTAGGTGTGGCATCTCTTCAACTTCCTTGGCACACGTCCTATCGATACCCCGTACATGTTTGCTATCAAGTTTTGTCTGCTTTCGTATCCGTTTGATCAGGGCGTCGGGCACTACAGCCGTCTTTGTGGAAGGGGAGAAGAGATCCAACTTGTCTTCAAGGTAGTTTTCGATGCTTTCATAGGAGTTCAGATGGTCCGGGTAGAAGTTGGTCAGTGCACACACCTCCATGGGCGGGAACTCCTTATGCATAGCCATAATGGTATCACGAATAAGCCAGGAGGAGAATTCGCATACCAAAAAGTCCGGTAACTTCTTATTCTCGTCATGTCTTTTCTCCCATTCGCGAAGGACGGAGAATGCACTGATTCCCATGTTACCGCATTGCATGGCCTCATAGCCGAACTTTTCCAAAGCATGGGCGACTGCTGCGCTGGTAGTTGTCTTACCTTTAGTGCCGGTAATAGCAATAATCTTGGTTTCAGTGCACCAAGGTGAGGAAAAAAGCCAGGCAAAGTCGTTGACGACCATCTTTGCAAAAGAAAGCAAGGGATGATTAGGGGGGATGGCGGGATTCTTTACAACGATATCAGCCCAGAGAAAATCTTCCTTGCGATGCTCTCCTGCTATACAGGTAGCCCCACGTTGTGTCAGAGCCTCCATCTCGGTTCCAAGGTCGCACGTACCCTTCAAGTCTGTAATCCGTACCTCAGAGCCGTGGTCAAGAAAGTAGGTGGCTGCGGAATAACCGCCTCCATTTATACCCAACCCAAAGATCAGAACCTTCATGCACACTCCTTGTTCACTATTCCTCTTCTATAAACATAACAGTTTTATAGCAATAAGGTATCACATATTAGCCACTTTTGTCCTAGGTTCTCCTAGGAAATCTCTCTGTGGGCAAATAGATTTCTTTCTACCTCTTGACGTTGGTAGCTCATCTTTGCATAATGACACGGTAATTACAAAAACATCGGAATTGGCTTGCCAATAACCCAACCGGTGGTTTAAGGAGCTCTACAGTGCCTTGTGGAAGAAAAAGAAAAAGACATAAGATTGCTACTCATAAGAGAAAGAAAAAACTCAGAAAGAATAGACATAAGAACAAGAAGTAGACTTCTTTCAATCTTATTCAACTGCTATATGCAGTTCACAAACACAAAAACCGCCGGTCGCTCCGGCGGCTTTTTGTGTCTGACGTGAAAAGAAATATGTCAATTTCCATATCTGCCCTTACCAAATCTGGTTGTAATGATCAGCAGAGTAGCGCAGTTCTCTTGTTTGTGGCCTGCGCTCCAATAATATTTATCTATTTCTTTCCTATTCCCTATGGTAGTATATTGAATGCAAGACAGGGGAGGCGCCAATGGAAAAAGCCTCGTTCCTAGAACAGTGGCTTCAGGTATTTGCCAAATTTTCTCTCGGCTTTTTTGTTGTTGAACTGGGATCAGACAACAAGGTGCTGTATACCAGTGGAAAGGCTTCCTCATATTTTGGGTACCCACTTGAAGAGTTTCTTGGGAAGATAGAGGGCTCCTTTGCTGATCTTGCCCTAGAGTCTGAGCAACCTCGTGTAGTCAAGGCTATTCATGAAGCAAATGAAGCCAAGGCTGATATAGATTTGCAGTTTCCCCTTATTCGTTTTGACCATTCGGTCTGCCTGGCACATATTGCTGGTATCTATCTCTATTCACGCCAGGAAATACCAACCTATCTGTTTTTGATTTCAGAAGAGAATGAGGGAATCCCTTCCTGCGAAACAGAGCTTGAATGCTTCAGACTGTGTTTTTCTGTTGCTACAGGTGCCCTTGTTGAGGCCAATCTGCATGGACACATAGCGTTTCGTGCCCATGAGTTCACCAATACATTCGACGCCATCTCCAATTTTGCTGCACAGTATGTCCATCCTCAGGACCGGAAAGCTTTCGTCGCCTTTTCAGGGTTGAAGACCATGGTCACTTCAGCCTCCTCCAAGGGCGATCATATCGAGATCCCTTTCAGGCGAATGAGCTATAATGAAGTGTTTACAGGATACAGATGGTCTCTGTTGTCCTACTCGTTGGAAGAGGGGAGTGAGGGACAGGGGATGGTCTGTGATTTGCTCATTCAGGATTCAGACTGCATTGCCAGCAAACTGGCTGATAAGACCCTACAGACACAACTTGACCCTTTAACAGGAATTTTGAACCGTTCGGCACTTGAAACACAGGTAAATCAACAGATAACTCTCTGTTCTAACAATGCTACTATAGGTGCTTTCTTTATGCTTGATATTGATTACTTCAAGTGGGTGAATGATACCTTTGGTCATGACCAAGGCGATGCTGTGTTACGCCAGGTGACAAATACTCTCAGAGGGGT
>DMAO01000004.1 GCA_003446545.1 Sphaerochaeta sp. | reverse complement strand
GCACCCCATCCTCACAGATACACACATTTTCTTGCAGGCAGAACACATTGCAGTGAACTATGGAGAGATTGCCGCCTTATCTGATGTGTCGCTCCAAATACCTGCCAATAGGGTAACGGTGCTCATCGGTCCCAGCGGGTGTGGCAAGTCAACCACATTGCGTTGTCTCAATGCCTTGGTAAAAATTGACAAGGGCAGTATCACATATGAGGATGAGGGAATCCAGGATCTGAGCGAGACCGACCTGCGCCGAAGCATGGGCTACGCCATCCAGTCTGTCGGCCTGATGCCGCATTTGAGTGTGGAGGAGAATGTCGACCTTGTCCCACGTCTTTTGGGTTGGCCAAAAGCCTCGAGACCTGAGCGAGTTGAGAAGCTACTGAGGCTCGTACGCCTCGATCCAAAGATATACAGCAAGAAATATCCCCATGAACTTTCAGGTGGAGAGGCCCAGAGAGTCGGTTTTGCCCGCGCCTTGGGCGCAGACCCCCCGATGCTTCTTATGGATGAGCCCTTTGGGGCGGTAGACCCGCTTAACCGGGAGCAGTTGCAGGATGAGTTTATCCGAATCCAGCGAAAGTTACATAAGACCGTTGTCTTTGTCACCCATGACATGGATGAGGCCATACGGCTTGCAGACTATCTGGTTATCATGAAGGATGGTAAGATTGTACAGGCAGACGTTCCGCAGCGGATTCTTGCAGAACCCGCAGATGAGTTTGTAGAGCGTTTTCTTGGCCCTGATCGGTCACTGCAGCGTCTGACTCTCTTTACTGCAGACAAGTGTATGGAAAAGGCTGTGTCAGGCCATGGAGAAAACGCTGAAACCTATCTTGATTCTTGCTCAAACTGCACCTATTGGCAGGTAAATGAACAAGGAGAGCCCATTGCCGGCTATGCCAGGGTTGGAGAGAAGATCATCAGACGCGCTATCGTCAACGGATCGCATACTGTGCAGCAGTACGCATCCTTGAAAGAGTGCGTGTCGAAGATTCTCAACCTAGGGCTTCCTTCAGCCGCTGTTGTTTGTGAAGAGGGCAGGTTGTGTGGGGAGGTACGATTTGAAACTATCCAGAAAATCAGCCAAGGCTAAATCCCCCCAAGAGAACAAAGATTCAAGCCTTACAATGAGAATCGTAATCCTTGTATTTCTTGTGATTCTGCTCGTATTGTTCATAGTATCTGAACAGGTACAGACAGCGGTCCTCTCCTTCCTTTTTCCCTCGGAAGGACAGTACACCCACTCAAGAGTAACTATCTTGGAGATGACTGGCGAGCATATCGCCCTCACTGTTCTCGCCACAGCTTTGGCAGCTCTAGTGGGAATTCTCCTCGGGGTGGGAGTCACCCGTAAAGGGGGGCAGGATTTTCAGGTGCTTATCATGAGGCTGAATTCCTTCATCCAGACGTTCCCTCCCTCGGCAGTCATTATCCTTGCCTATCCTGTACTGGGTTTCGGGTGGAAACCAGCCTTGCTTGCCCTGTTTCTGTATTCGCTGTTTCCTATCCTAGGCAATACGGTAGTGGGCTTCGACGGGGTTGCCCCTGAGGTGAAGGAGTCTGCCAGGGGGATGGGGATGACGGCCTTGCAACAGTTGTGGATCGCTGAATTCCCCCAAGCCTGGCCTATGATACTCACTGGTATCAGACATAGCTATATACTCAATCTGGGAACTGCTGCCATTGCGGCCGTCATTGGTGGTGGAGGCCTTGGTACGATAATCATAAGCGGTCTTGC
The DNA here is from genome assembly GCA_003446545.1 of Sphaerochaeta sp. Lineage (GTDB taxonomy): Bacteria > Spirochaetota > Spirochaetia > Sphaerochaetales > Sphaerochaetaceae > Sphaerochaeta. Next base: position 3,726 of record DMAO01000004.1, on the reverse strand, counting down.
CCTGAGAAACTCAGCTCTTGTGCTGAGCGGCACTATTGTCATCAGCCTTTTGGCCTTCATCGGTGAGCAGGTGTTCCTCTTCCAATCACGCTTTACGCGAACATAGGGAAATACCCTGATCTGATGGGGCAAGATCAACATGATGTGGGATATTCGCCTTTGGTGGTTGTCATTAACATCAGCCCCTAATACTTTTAGTTGGTCGTTAGCAATTTCTGCTTCTTGATTACCGTTGTAATCTGATTTTGTTAATGGTACAGTTTGTTCAATTCGGATTATAATTAAAAAAAGGGTAGTACCTATGCATCCTGTATTCATATTTGTCAGCTTCTTCTTTTTTGCAATAGCAAACAATATGCTTGGTCCTTTAGCCACCAATATCATGGCAGGCACTGGGTTAAGCCTCTCCCAATCGGGTTCGTTGGTTAGTTTTATGCAGATAGGATCTTTTGGTGCAATACTTGTTTCTTTGTTTGTCATGAAACATTTGCGCCAGATTACACTTACCCGAATGGGGTATGGCCTGCTTGCGTTTGCCCTTCTTGCAATCTCACTCACCAGTGGTAGCTTTCTCCTGTTTGTCCTGTACATGGTCATAGGGTTTTCAGCTTTTCTTATCGATAGCGGGTCCAACGCTGTCTTGGCTAGTGATTATTACGAAAAGAGAACCTTATACATCCCCCTTTTACATTTCTGCTACAGCGCCGGTGCAATTGTCACAGGCTTTGTGATCCTACCCTTCAAAGGAGCGCTGTGGCGCCTAGCGTATGGTACTGTTGGAACTCTTGTCGCGATTGTTGTCATCCTTGCATATATGGAGAAACGCTATAGGGATAAGGGTACCAGGAACCAAGGCAAAGCGGATGTAGTTCCCCCTGATGTACAAGTCGGTCCAATCCTTCCTATGGTGAAGGACAAAGCATTTGTCATGTACACGTTGGTCATCATGCTCTACATGGGGAGCCAAATCATTTGTGCCACGTGGATTCCTGTCTATGTAGAGACTGAACTGCTGCAAGGCCCTGCGATGACAGCCCTCTCTCTGACGGTCTTTTGGATTGGGATCGCCATTTCACGATTGCTCATGGGACCGATTATGCAGAAGGGTGCGAATCCGTTTGCTTTGTCAATTACAGGCATGATCCTTGCAGCAGCCTCCTTGTTGGCTTTGCCGTTCACCACCAACACCATAGTTGTCCTAGTCCTTGTTGCCCTCTGTGGATTCTTTGCCGGTGCAACCATTCCCATGTATATCGTGGTGACCGCTTCCTGGTACCCTAAGAATACGGCATTCATCTCCCTATCCTATATCCTAGGCGGAACCATCGGAAGAATGATCTTCCCCTTGTTGGTTACACGAATAGCCGAGGCACGTTCCCTCGGCTATGCTCTGATGAGTAGCAGTCTCATGTTATTCCTAGCAGCTGTTTTACTTGTCCTCATCCAAAGGATAACGAAGGAAAGAAAGGTTTGATCTGGTACATACCTGTTCCATGGCTGTTGTTCTTGGTCGTAGCGCTCTCTAAGGGCCGAGGGTAAGCTTTCCTTAAGGTATACAAGCCCCAGCCTCACCTTCAATACTAGCTTACTTCACATACAATGCCTTGACTTAAGGCAGAGTACCTTCGTAAGATTAACTATCAACAATGAAATGGAGGATTTGACTATGCATAAGAGGCCTATTGGTTTAGACAAGACAATGGTTTCCGAGGTTGGACTTGGCACCTGGCAGATCGGAGGATCATGGGGAAAGGTCGAGGACAAGACAGCCATGGAAATTCTCCAGACAGCAACCCAGCAGGGAATCACTTTTTTCGATACTGCTGATGTGTACGGGGATGGGAGAAGTGAGAAACTCATCGGAAAATTCCTGAAACAACACCCTGGAAAAATCTATGTTGCAACTAAATTGGGACGTGGTTCCGATCCGGGTTGGCCACAGAACTTTACCCCTGAGGCGATGGTCCGACATACGAACAATTCGCTTTCCCGGTTAGGGGTGGAACAAATCGATCTTCTCCAACTCCATTGCATCCCCAAAGACGTCTTATCTGACGGAGTCGTGTTCGATGTCCTGAGGGACCTGAAGAAGCAAGGGAAGATTGCAGATTTTGGAGCCAGTGTCGAATCTGTGGAAGAGGGGCTTGTTTGCCTCAAGGAAGAGGGCTTAGCTTCACTGCAGGTTATTTTCAATATTTACCGACAGAAGCTCATCACAGACCTATTTGACCAGGCACAGCAGAGGGGGGTTTCCCTTATCGCGCGTGTTCCCTTGGCAAGTGGACTGCTTTCGGGAAAGATGAAGAAGAGCACAACCTTTGATGAAACCGACCATCGGAATTTCAATCGTGACGGTCTTGCATTCAATGTAGGGGAAACCTTCGCTGGCCTTCCGTTCGAGAAAGGGGTGGAACTTACAGAAGAGCTTGCTGCGCTCAAACCTGAGGGCATGACCCTCGCACAGCTAGCATTGCGTTGGATACTAGACTATGAGGCAGTCTCTGTGGTTATTCCTGGAGCCAGCCGCCCTGCACAAGTTCTGTCCAATGCGGCGATATCGGAGCTTCCTCCCTTGTCTCCCGAATTGCACAAGAAACTGGAAACCTTCTATGTGCAGAAGGTTGCACAACATATCCGAGGACCCTATTGACCCAATAGGAAGTCCCAACAATACAGACCTATGGCATTAACCATAGGTCTGTATTGACGTGTATCATGAGAATTGTTCTTTCATTGCCACAGGAAAGCTAAGCCGCGCTTCCCAAGGGTATAGTCATCGAAAACCACTTTAGCAGGCCTTTGGGCCAAGGAAAGACAAACCAGGAGGGGCAGCAAATGTTCTTCCCTAGGATGGCAGTATCGTGCAAAGGGAGCTTGTTCCCAGAGTAGGAGTTGTTTTTCCCTTTCCTGTTGGGAATACTCTCTGGTACAAACCTCAATAAGCCAATCCTGGAAGGCATTGTTTTTATCGTCTTGGCTAGTCCTACCCCCAAAGGAAAATGCGTGTATATTGTGGAAAGAGAAACCAGATCCGATCACAAGGATATTTTGATCAAGCAAATCGGTAAGGGCTCTGCCCAAAGCAAGATGCTGTGCCGCATCCAGTCCACGGATGAGCGAAAGCTGTATCACCGGAATATCGGCATCGCCATACATCAGCGACAAGGGAATGAAGGATCCATGGTCAAAGCCCCTCTGTGCATCTAAGCGGGCAGGGATACCTGCCTTTTTGAGTAAACTTATAATTGTATGGGCAAGGATAGGATTCCCAGAGGCTGGATAAGAAAAAGTATAGGCCTCGGGGGGGAATCCATAGTAGTCATATAGCATCTCAGGCTTGGGAGATCCTAGTACCGTAGCCTCTGATTCCTCCCAGTGTGCGCTGATAACCAAAATTGCCTCGGGTCGATGCAAAGAGGCAGGAATGGCCTGTAGGAATTCTATCATAGCCCTATGGCTTGCATCGCCTAGTAGGGGCAAGGGGCCCCCTCCATGAGAAATAAAGAGGACCTGAGCATTCATGTCTTGTTGAATCATAGGTAAACCTTCCTTTTGGATTCTTGAAGTATATAACCAATTGCAGTATGTCACCTAGGGAACAGCAACGAGAATAATTGATTTTTCTGGCATTCATAGGTCTTTTTGGCGTGTTCTACCCGACTACATTCTATTCTATTCCATCAAGAAGGATTCCTAGGTACCAAAATGAAAGGTATCAATACCCCA
>DMAO01000107.1 GCA_003446545.1 Sphaerochaeta sp. | reverse complement strand
TCTTCATGGACCAGATCAAGGCAGGTGTATCCATCACAGTAACCCATAGGGAGAGCCATGAAGTACCGTATGATCTCCCTATGGGTTACTGTGATGGAAACGCCTGCCTTGATCTGGTCCATGAAGAGGGGGAGCATGCTCCCACGGCTTCCCAGGACGTTGCCAAAGCGGACACAGATCATTTCAGTTTCGACGGTGTTGAGCTGGCTTGCCATAAGCTCGGCAACACGCTTGGTGGCACCCATGACGTTGGTGGGGTTCACCGCCTTGTCGGTGGAGATCACAACCACCTTCTGTACGTTGTGTGCCTTTGCACTCTGCAGGATATTGTAGGAACCACCGATGTTGGTGTTGATAGCCTCTTCAGGATAGAGCTCCTGCAGCGGCACATGCTTGTACGCAGCAGCATGGAACACAAGTTCAGGCTTGTACTGCTCGAATATCCTGTCGATCTTCTTCCGGTTCTTGATGTCACACACCACCGGAACTATCAGGCTGCTCCACTCCTTCTGGAAGTTGTGCAGCCTCAGCGAAAGGTCATGCAGTTCAGTCTCATCAATATCAAGGAGGACCAGCTGTCTAGGGTCATAGCTAAGCAGCTGCCTGCAGATCTCACTGCCTATGCTGCCTCCGGCCCCGGTAACAAGAATCCTCTTGTCCTTCACCATAGCCTTGATGGGCTCCCTGTCGATCTTGATAAGGGGCCTTCCCAAAAGGTCAGCATAGTCAAGGCTCCTGAGGTCCAGCTCCTTGGAACTACCCTGCTGCATCTCAAACAGGGAAGGGATGACCATTACCTCACAGTTGTTTTCCTTGGCAGCATCAACAGCTGCGAGCATCTTCTCCTGGGTAATCTCAGTGATGGCTATGATAAGTGCCTTTGATTGCGTATGTTCGAGGACCTTGCCAAGGGCCTCTACAGTCCCAAACACCTTCAGGCCAAGAAGGACTGTTCCCTGCAGTTCGGGATCGTCATCGACGAACCCTACAATATGAAACGGGAGCCGTCCCTTATTATACTGCCGAACCAAGGTGTCTCCCAACTCCCCAGCACCATAGACTATGGTCCTGGGATTGCCGTTGTTCGTTTGCCTGATACGGTAGGTGTGGACGTATCGGTAGATATACCGGAAGGCCATCAGAAAGAGGAAGGAGAACCCATCAAAGACACAGAGGAAGGGAATCCACAGTGACGAAAAGGAGTCAAACCTTGTAAATATCAGGATTCCAATCACAAAAGGAAGGACAAAGCCCACCAACCCACGGTTAAGAATATCGAGGGAACTTTCACTGATGCGGATCCTATAGAACTTCACCCCCAATAGGGAGAGCAACAGAGCAATGATGTTCAATGCAACTACCGAGTAAAAGGAAGGGGGTATCGTACGGAATACCACCCAAGCGGCAAAGAAACCGCCCGCTAGTATCCCCAGTGCATCAAAACACAAAAGAAAGACTGTCCGCCTTATACGCTTTGTTGCAAGACTTGCCACTGGTACCTCATACTATTGGTTATTGCTAGTGTTAGGACAAATCCGCCCCAACCCAGACTAGCCTAGCCTAGTCTGGCTATATAAAATGTTTCAGAGCCCCTTTGCCAGGACGAACCTACAGCAAAAGAATATGTATGTAGGAGAATCAGTTATGACATAAGACCCTTTTGATTCCACCTACAAAAGTAAAAGTAGCATAGCATTCTTCACCCAACGTGTAAACAATAAAAAGGCAAAAAAAGGCAGGTATCATTGCGATAGGGATAAGATAAAGTAGCCATAAGCAAGAATTACCTATCATATTGTACTCATTATTGCGTATGTATACCCACTAATTGCACCTATGTGTCAGAACCAACAAACTCCACCGGCATACTTACCTTGCGGACCTCATTGGCAAACTCAAACGCCACCAAGACCCTGGAACTCCTTCGGTCGACCCTCAGGATTTTCCCATGCAGGTCCATCAGGGGGCCTTCCAACACCTTGATAGGCTCCCCTTCCTTGAACTCAGCCTTACTCGGTTTGATAAGACCCTTGTTGCCCATGATCCAGGCCGCATACTGCATGTCAGCACCCTTCAGGGCAACAGTCCTGTCAAGGTTGCGCAAGAACCCGTAGGAACCCGGGATTCCCTTTATCGGGTATGTGTGATCCTGCAGATCGATCTCGGTAGAGACCATCAGGTACCCAGGAAGGATGGGCTGGTCTGTGACCAGTTTCTTGCCCTTCCTCCGTTCAAACATCCGCCTCTGGGGGTAGAAGACCTTCACGTCGTTCAGGTCGCCTAGCTCCCGGGAAAAATACTTGTTGAGGTGGGCCCGTACTCTTGCCTCACCTCCTGTCTTGCATGCGATACAAAAGTAGTTCATAATCGCCTATTTTATCGGTTTGACCCATACGTGTCACTATAGGGCAAAGGCTTCCTGTAGTGCTCCTTTCATCCCTTCCTTCTCTGGATTTCTTCCTGTCCACTGCTCAATGGCAAGTCTTCCCTGGTTCACAAGCATGCCCAAACCGTCGACAGTGGTACAACCAGATTCCTGTGCTCGCAGTAAAAACAACGTTTGGACAGGATTAAATACAACATCACAAGCAATTAGTGAAGAATTTCTCCCAGTAAAGGCAACGTCTACACAAGCAGAAGGGGAAAACAGTCCCACAGACGTTGCCTGCACAACGATTTCTGCATCACTGGGTATAGCATATGTCCCAACCCAACGGTCGACAGAGAGGACGGTGGAGGAGATGCCCGAAAGCCTCTTGGCAAGGGAGCGCGAACG
>DMAO01000350.1 GCA_003446545.1 Sphaerochaeta sp. | reverse complement strand
CCACAGCGTTTCAGAAAGCTTGTTCAGTCCTATAGTTTTAAATATATTGTGTAGCAGCCCATAGCTTGAGTTGTAGACATAACTAATCCACATAGTTCCCATTGCAATGGGAACTATGTGGATTAGTTATGTCTACAACTCAAGCTATGGGCTGCTACACAATATATTTAAAACTATAGGACTGAACAAGCTTTCTGAAACGCTGTGGACCGGACCGGGGCACCTATTTTGGTCCATGCTTGTTGCATACTGCTTTGGGATGGTCGGTTACCATATGCTGATTTTCATGGCCAGTATCGAGCAGATTCCCAAGGACTACCATGAAGCTGCCCAGATAGAAGGGGCAAATATTGTCCAGCGTTTTTTCTATATTACCTTGCCCTTCTTACGGGGCTGTTTCAGGACAAATATTGTCATGTGGACTGTGTTTACTGTTGCCTTCTTTGTGTGGGGGCAGCTATTCAGCCCCGTCAACCTTTCCTACGCCACAGTCGCCCCCATGAACTATATGTATGAAATTGTATTTGGCTCCTCTTCCAGTGCGGCAACGGTCCGGGACAGTGGCGCTGGTGCAGCAATTGGTGTGATAATGATGATCATAGTCATTATTGCATTCTCGTTGACGAATCTTATCGTGAAAAATGATGATGTGGAACTATAGGAGGGTAAATCATGGCTAAGAAAAAAAACTATTCCCTTGATCGGTTCAACCAGATTAGGCTCATTCCTTCCTATATTCTGATAGGTCTTTGGGTACTCTTCACCTTCGTCCTTATCGGATGGGTGTTTTTTGCCTCTTTTTCCTCCAGTCAGGAAATTTTCAGTGACCATATGTTTAGGTTTGAGACGGGCTTTCATTTTGATAACTATGCCAGAGCCTGGAGTACACAGAAGGTTTCTGTATTTTTCATGAATTCTTTGTTCTATACGGTTGTGTCCTGCACATCAATAATTCTGATTGCTTCCCCAGCTGCATATGTTTTGAGCCGGTTCAAGTTCAAAGGGAATGTATCCGTACAGAACCTCCTGGCTTCAGCTCTTGGTATCCCAGCGATCATGATTGTCATGCCACTATTCAGTGTGGTCAGCCAATTGCGCCTGACAAACAACCGGTGGCTCTTGATTTTCCTATATATATCTATGAATGTACCCTTCACTACCTTCTTTTTGCTCTCGTTCTTCAAGAGTCTGAGTACAACCTATGAGGAGGCAGCAGCCATTGACGGATGTTCTCCTATGGGTACGTTCTGGAGAATCATGTTCCCGTTGGTACAGCCTGGAATAATTACCGTTACAATCTTTAACTTCATTACCATTTGGAATGAATATTTCATGTCCTTGATCTTCGCCAACAAGACTAAGGTGAGACCTGTAGCAGTTGGATTGTTCAATATGATCCAAGCGATGCGCTATACAGGGGACTGGGGCGGTATGTTTGCCTCGGTTGTCATTGTATTTATGCCGACCTTTATCCTCTATATTTTCCTTTCTGACAGGATTATCAAGGGTGTTACAGCAGGCGCAATTAAGGGGTAGGGTATCTGGATAAGCAAAGACTTAGTCAGGGACAAAACGCATTTGCCCCTGACCTTTGTCCTATGCTTCCTTTTTCCTGTTACCTTCCCAAGGCTAGCATTATTGTACATGCTATCAAACTACCTAAACACTGAGGTACCCATGCAACCAGATGAAAAAATACTTCGTAACGTAATTTCCCAATTCAAGATAGATGGATCTCTCACCCATGTGAAGGCAAACCGGGAAGGACATATAAACAGTACGTACATCTCAACGTTTGTCCATGAGGGGAAAATCAAGAAGTACACCCACCAGAGGATCAACAACTATGTATTCAGGAAGCCTCTTGAAGTCATGGAGAACATACACGCTGTCACAGAGCATATGTATGCAAAACTTCTTGGCAACTATGAAGACATTGATCAGAGATGTCTTCGTGTGGTACAGACCCGTGACGGTTCTTTGGTCCATATAGATGAGGAAGGTGGCTATTGGAGAACGTATCACTACATTGACCATGTCCGGACATTCAGCACTATCAGGGATGCAAGCCAGGCATACCTGCTAGGCGAAGCCATTGGAAACTTCCAACTGCAACTCTCTGACTTTGATGGGAAATCCCTGCATGAGACCATTCCTCATTTCCATGATATGGGCTTGCGCTATCAGCAACTCCAAGAGGCTATGGCCTTCAATCACCAGAATCGGCTTGTACACGTTGGTCCTGAATTGGATTTTCTGATGGCTAACAAGGAACGGGGGCTGTTGTTGTGGGACGGGATGTCCAGTGGGAAGCTTCCTACTCGTGTTACCCATAATGATACCAAGATAAACAATGTGCTGTTCAAATTCGATGGGTCTGAAGCCCTCTGTATCATTGACTTGGATACGGTAATGCCAGGAACAATCCTCTTCGACACTGGGGACATGATCCGAACGGCCACCACAACAGGCGAAGAGGATGCAACCGACCTCTCTACGGTTACCTGTGATGAGAAGCTGCATAAGGCACTCATACAAGGGTATCTTTCCAAGGCAGCGTTCCTAACCGATGAAGAAAGATCGTTGGTTGTGGAATCAGGACGGAACATTACCCAAATCATGGCCGTTCGTTTTTTGACTGACTACCTCAATGGGGACAAGTATTACAGCATTCAGCGTGAAAGGCATAATCTAGACCGAGCAAGGACCCAGATTAAGCTGATGCAGGATATGGATGACAAATGGGATACGTTAAACCGAGATGTTTGAAACGAGGAGCTTGCCACACATGAGCACAATTTCTTTGGATTATTTCCATGCTAATGCAGCCCTTCCCCAAGGGGTGAATCCTCTACCCTATTTCAGGGAAAGAGACCACGATGTACCTGTTCGGGTAAAACCTGATGTTCCCCTCAAGTACCAGCGTCTGATGGGTCTTGATTGTGGGTGGCGAATGCTGCCCTATAGGATGCAAGACCGGTATGATAGGAACCGTCAGGAGCAGGATATCCCAGCGATTATCATGGAGAACGAGTTTCTCAAGGCAACGTTTCTTCATACTCTTGGAGGAAGGCTCATCAGCCTGGTCGACAAAGAGAATGACAAGGAATTGCTTCACTGTAACAGAAGTCTCCAGGTAGGCAACCTGGCTACCCTTGATGCATGGTTTGCCGGGGGTATCGAATGGAATTTTGGCCAGTATGGGCATGCCTTCACAACAAGTAGCAAATTGTTTGCTTCCATACAAAAGGATACAGAGGGGGAAGACTTCCTTCGCTTGTATGATTTTGAACCCTGTAAGGCTCTTTGGTGGCATATTGATTTCCATCTTCCCAAGGATTCCAGACAGCTGTATGCCCATGTAGGGGTATATAATCTAGAGGATACGCGTACCTCCCTGTACTACTGGACTAACACAGCTGTCGAAATGAGTGATGACACGAGAATCCTCGCAAGTAGTGACAAAGCCGTCTATCTTGATCCCTTTGCTTCTAAGGGAACTCGTCTATTTGGGTATATGCAAATGCCCAATATTGATACATGCAAAAATATAGATGCTTCGTATCCCAATCGGTTTGATGCCTCAAATGAGTATTTCTTCACCTGTGAAAACGAAAGCATGCCTTGGGAATGTGCCCTTGGGGGGGATGGGACAGGCTTCTATGAAGTCTCCACTCCTTTGCTGGGGTATAGGAAGATGTTCTGTTGGGGAAGCCATGCCGGAGGGAAGAGGTGGCAACGCTACCTCGCCCCCGACAGTAATTCTGAGTATGTGGAGATCCAAAGCGGACTGGCTTGTAGCCAGTTGCATGGCTACTTCATCGAGGGGAATTCCTCCTTGTCTTGGACCCAGGCCTTTGGCCCTTTGGCAGCGAACTCACACGAGGTGCATGACGTGAGCTATGCACTCGCCTCCGAGGCAGCTAAAAGGGCGATTACCAATCAGATAGACACCACTAAACTTACGAGTATGCACGAGAGATTCTCCTTAGAAAGTCAGATTGAGCCCGGTGAAATCATGCAACGTTCAACTGGTTGGGGTTTTTTGCAAAAAAAGCTGAAAGAGTATTCTTTGCCTGGGCCATTTGTCTTTGACGAAGGCTCTGTACGGGATGAAGAGAAGCCCTATCTTTCATTCCTTGAAGAAGGAAAGCTCCCTGTGATGGATTTGACAAGGCTTCCCCTTACCCCTCCCATCTGTTCGGAGGCATGGAAGGAGAGGTTTCTTGTGGCCCTTCAGAATCCAGATCTGACTGATACAGAGGAGGCGACGCTCAAGCACTACCTTGGCATCATACACTTGGAATTGGAAGAGATTTCCTGCGCCTTAACTCTCTGGCTTGAGTGTATGGCTGTGATGCTCAATGCTTGGACTGCAAGGAACCTTGCGGTATTAGAAGAGAGGAGAGGCTGTCTGTCCGATTCCCTACAGTGGTATGCCCTTGCATCAACGCTTCCTGGGTTTGCAATGGACCCCTGTATAGCAGAGGAGTATTGCAAGTTGCTCGTAGACAATAAGATGGTTGAGCAAGCACGCTTAATTTTTGATGCACTTCCTCTATCCTGGATTGAAACCAGTGAGAAACTCAGTGTCCCAAGAGCCCGACTTGCAGCAATGCAGGGTGATGCCGCTCTTATCAAGGCCTTGGTCCTTGATAAGGCCCTGGGTCATATACGAGAGGGGGATGCTCCACTCAATGATCTGTGGCTAGCGTACAATATGATCATCTATACCAACGAGCAGAAGGTGGAGGCAACAAAAGAGGTAATTGAGAGGGTGAAAAAGCTCTATCCGATACCAGCCAAATACGATATGAATATGTTTGAATAGGGTGTATATCAGATAGGAAAGGACAACCACCTACCTAGTATTCGGATGGTTGTCTTTTCACGCAAGGGTAGGTATCTGGGCTTGGTCATTCCCCAACGAAGCGG
>DMAO01000362.1 GCA_003446545.1 Sphaerochaeta sp. | reverse complement strand
ACTCTGCCCAGAGGGATACCCTGCTTGAGGTTGAGACCAGATTCATGGACCAGATGGCCCAGACTCGATACCTCATAGGCAAGAAGTCGGAGAGGGTAGCCTCTCTGATGTTATCTTCCCTCGTCGGAAAAGCCAATCTGGTCAAGGATGTACCCCTTGTCCTTTGGGAAGTCGAAGAGGACATTGACATGAAGATGGTAGCCTCTGCGTTCACCCAAGTGGAAGACCTCGCCCTCTGTGCGGCAAAGGTCGAAAAGGGTAAGCTGCTTTGGCTGGTAGGCCTTGCAGGCAAAGCCTCTGCCTTGTTGGACTTCAATGCTTCGAGGAAGCTGTTGTTAGAACCAATCTCTGGAAAGGGAGGGGGAAAAGGTTCCCTCTTCCAAGGGGTCGGTACAGGTATACCTAAAACTATATTCTCCTCGTTTACCAAGGTGGTCTATGAAAATAATTGATTGGATCAAGAGCCTCTTCTCCAAAGAGAGTTACCTCCTAGAAGATGGAACCCTTAACATAAAGGTTCTCGTGAGGAGAACCCTTAGCCTAACTGCATCAATCCTTGTTCTCTACCTGCTGGTCATGAAGTTATTGTCATTTACAGCCATAGGAAAGTCAGAGGTGCTGAAACAGTTTGTACTTGATTTTGGCGTAAAGGGTGTAGCCATCTATGTCTACTTGGTCGACCTGTTGGTATTGCCCCTCTCTGTTGATTTCATTTGGGCCTTTGTAATGGCCTGGAATCCGCTTCAGGCAATCTTTGTGATGGGAACCAGCTCTGTGGCTGGGGCATTAAGTGCCTACCTGATCGGCAGGCTGGTGGGGCTTATCCCTCCCATCAAACGATGGGTCATGAAGGTCTCAGGAACCCATGCTGAGAAGCTCATAGCTAAGTATGGAGTGTGGGGCATTGTCATCAGCGGCCTCACACCCCTTCCGTATTCAACCATCTGCACCGTTGCAGGGGTCGTCAAGCTCAATCCCTATCTCTTCTTTTTGGCTAGCCTGGTACGGTACGTCAGGATGGCAATCTACTACTTCATCTTTGCTGGCCTGATCTACATCAGCTGAGGGCAGCCTTCACTTCCTCAATAACCATCCTGGTTCTCACCGGTGCATCGCCCACATACTCCTCTGCATTGAGGGAAGAGAGCACCTCATCCTCTTGCATGAGGGAAAGAATGGTTTTATCAGTGCTGAGCATCGACGCTAGGGTATTAGCTTCACCCTCCTGCACCTCACTCCATGCCTTGAGGCTGTAGTGACGGATAAGCTCATGCATCTCTTGCCGGTTGGCACCTCTTCTGCCCAACTCCATGAGCAGGCGTTCACTTGCTGCAAAGAGGCCATAGGTGGCAAGGTTCCTTTTTACTCCACTGTGGTGGATCTGCATACCCTTCACTACCTTGGTAATGGAGCTCAAGATTTCATCAGTTGCCAGGAAACACTCCGGCAGGGTGATACGCCTGTTCGCACTGTCGTCAAGGGTCCTTTCCAGCATGGTGGAAGCGGCATTCTGCCAGAGAACTTCGCTCTGACTTGATACAAAGCGACAGAGGCTGTCGACTTTTTCGCAGTTGATGGGATTGCGCTTGAACGGCATCGCAGACGAGCCTACCTGCTTCGATCCGAAGGGTTCGCTCCACTCTCCAATGGGAGGGCTTTGCAGAAGCCTGAAGTCAAGGGAGAACTTGTACAGCGTACAGCAAAGACCTGAGAGGGCGCTTACGATTCTCCAGTCCTGTTTTCGGGGATAGACCTGGGTAGCGGCAGTAAAGCTCTTCAGTCCTATACTGTCCATCACGGCCGTTTCCAGTTCGAAGGCACTCATGCCCCGTCCCTTGAGCAGCTCGGTATAGCTTGCGCTGGTTCCCACAGCACCTTTGATGCCTTTCCCTCTGATATTCTTAGCCACTTGCTGTAGTGCCTTCAGGTCCTCAGTGAGGTCCTGTGCCGTCTGGGCAAAGCGGTAGCCGATGGTAGTGGGTTCAGCAGGCTGTATATGGGTAAAGGCCATGCAAGGCACATCAGCGAAGGCTTCCATCTTTTCAAGGAAGGCGCCTAGCAATGTCTTGGTCTGTTCTATGATAAGCTCTGTGGCGTCTTTGAGCCGTAGGGCATCCATATTGTCCAGGATGTCCATGCTGGTTGCCCCGAGGTGAATGATGCTCCCACCCTTGGGACACTGTTCGGCATAGCATTTAATTTCGGCCATAAGGTCGTGATGAATCTCAGCCTCAATCTCTGAGGACCGTTCGATGTCGATGTCGTTTTTGTGCTCGATTAGTTCGGCAAGTTGCTCTTCGGTCACCAGGCCTGCTTGTTTCTGTGCAGTTGCCAAGGCGATCCAGATCTGCCGTAATAGACGGCGCTTTTCCTCTTCGCTGAAAAGGACCTTCATGGCAGGGCTGCCATAGCGCCAGGTAAAGGGGGAAATGTAGGTTTCATGGGTATAGCTGCTCATTGACGCCTCGCTTTACCCATGAATGTACCCTGCATTTTATTCTAGGTCAATGCATCCTAATTTACATATCTGATGCTTTCCCAAGCCTTGTTATACATCTCAAGGTTGGCACCCAAGTCATCCTTCAGCTCATAGTTCTTCAGCATGTCTACCGTGTAGAACGGCTCGGTGGTGGTGAACTGTTCAGCTGCAGTGTTGACTGAGGCTGGGAAGTGGAAACGGTCAAGGAACTGTGCATAGTTCTCGGGTTGGTGGATGAAGTTTATGAACAGCAGGGCCAGGTCGTAGTTTCGGGCACCCTTGGGGATGCACATCGAATCGATGTACATCGGGCCACCATCGATTGGAAGAAAGAAGTCGACACTGTCCCACCTCTCTTCAGGAAGCTCCTCGAAGATAGCCTCCGCATATCCATGGGCTACCCAGTACTCACCTGAGGCAAAGCCCTTGGCAAACCCTTCAGCATCAAACTTGACAAGGTTGGGCTTCCACTTGGTGTTGACGAGGACTCTCGCCTCCTCAAGCTCGCGCGCATCAGTGGTGTTCACCGAATACCCTAGGTAGGCCAACGCATCGCCAAGTACCTCACGCATGTCATCCATCATGACCATGCGATTGGCAAACTTGGTGTTGCCAAAGATATTCCAAGTCTTCTTATACTCATCGGCCATCTTCGTGTTTACTGCAATACCAGACGCTCCCAAGTAGTA
>DMAO01000052.1 GCA_003446545.1 Sphaerochaeta sp. | reverse complement strand
CTGCTGACTGGCAAGCCTTACATCCATCTCTTTGCGAAGGGCCTCTTGTGCTGCCTGTGAGGAAAGATTTTCCTCAGCTTGTCTCTTCATCTCTGCAATACGGGAAGCTTCAAGCTGCTTCGCAGCCTCAAGGGCCTTCGACCTGGATTGTTCCACTTCTAGTCGCTTACGCTCTTCACTGTTCCCTGAGGCCTTGATCGCTGCTTGTCTCTGGGCTATCTCAGCCTCCAAGACTGCCAGCTCATCCTTGAGCCGGCTTGCCTCTACATCAGCTTTTTCCAACTGCTGCTGAGCAGTCACAAAAAAGAAATTCCCGGTGAACGAGTAATTCACCCACGGCACCTGCAAGCCTTTGGTCATGCTCTGCACGCTTCGTGACACGGCAGCAAACATCTGTTTTACCTCCATGCCAGGTGTTGCCAGGTGCAGCTTCAGCGCTGCAGTGAAAGGGCTGTTGCCCCCCACTCCATCCTGGGCGACATCTCCTGGAGCGGTCGCGAACACCACCATGCTCTTTGGGGTTCCCCCTCCCATCCCCACAAGACCTCTAGACCCACCCCTACTGGTTGCAAATGGGTTGTCGCGGCAGGCATCAAGGAGCACCAGATTAAATCCACTCTTAGCATCCTCAAGCGCCGAAGAGACCAAGTCCATACTCAACGCCTTGCTTCTCAGCTCATAGTCCCTCTGGATGTCTTCATCTACGGGAAGCAGATAGTTCACCCCTTCATACTGCACTCCGTGCCCTGCGTAGAAAAACAGGGTCGTATCGGCTTTGGCTGCCTTTGCTGCAGAGGAGAATTCCCTTACCGCCTTTTCCATCCTTGACAGCGTCGCATCGGTCTCCAACGTGACTGAGAATCCGACATCCTCAAGCAGCTTGGCAACATCATTCGCATCATTGACAGGATTCGACAATCTTGTGGTCTTCTGATACGCACCGTTGCCTACAACCAAGGCATACCGACCACCATCGGATGCAAAGAGACCTGCGAAGACAAGAACAAACAAAACCAATACCAACACCATCCGTCTCATAGCCGTTCTCCCCATCATACTTACCGTCCTGACTTGAACGAGACGAACGCCTCACTCTTTCGTATTTCACTTGAGGCCTCTTCAGCCACCCTCTTTATGTTCAACGCCCTGGTCAGGCGCAAGCCCTCCTGTGGGTCATCCGACACCAGATAGTAGTCCCTTGTCTCCTTGAAGCCCGGCACCGTGTCCAGGAACTTCTGGTAGTCCTTCCCCGTCGATGCATAGACCTGCAGCATCTCAACTCCGAACGGTTCGATTACCTCGATCGGCATGACATTGCCACGGTATATGGGATTGATGATGATCCACCTGTTCACCTCCTCAGGCGACACCCTGCGGACAAACATGTCCTTGCCGCTTGCATCAAGGCTGAGCGGGAAGAGGTAGGCAAACTTCTCATCAAGCTCATTGAACACATACCCGACCACATAGAAATAGCAGGNNCTCGCCTTGACCTCAATGGTCAGCTCATCCCCCCTGTGAAATGACAGGTAGTCTTTCATGCCGTTCATCCTGATATCCACTGAGAAGGCGGTGTCAATTGAGTCACCCCGCTGTAGCTGTTTCTCAAAGTCATAGGCCACGGGGATGAAGCGCTGTCCCTGGTAGACCGAGGGAGGAAGCTCGGTGGTTGTGGTCGATACCACATTCCCTTCTTGATCCTCAAGACGGTAGGTCACATACATGCCTGCTCTTCCATCATCAATCAAGGTATAGGATCCGAAGAGGAAATGTGATGCCCTCTTCGGATCGGAGACCGCCTTTGCTCCCAAGGCCTCCCCCATGGAGAAGGCGAGCTGCTCGGCGAATTCGGTAACCCCACCGGAGTTGTTGAGCTTGGCAGGGTATACATACACTCCGGTCCTGTCCACACCCTTGGTCAGGTTGTGTGCGGCCTTTGCATAAGAGTCTACCACCTTCTCCATTTGCCGTAATTGTGCTTCAATGGAATAGCTGGTCTGCATCAGGGTAGGAATTGTTTTTGAACCAAGGGCCCTTGCGACATAAGATAGTCTCTCGAACTCAAGATAAGCATCAAGCAGTCTCTGCAGTGCAGATTCCTGAGTCAGGGAGTCTGCAGATGAGGGATAGTCGCGCTCTGCACTCCGAATGGTGGCAGCCAGAGATGCCAGCTCCCCCTCATAGAGAGGCAGTGATACGGAACCTGTCATCACCGCTTCCACTTGCATGAGGTATGCTTTGCGTTGTGCATCGTATACCGTCCGTGGCAACAGGGAAAAGGAAGCACCCAATATCGGCAGGTCTGTGGATACTGAAATGTTCTCGAGAAAACTGGAAGAATTGGCAACCTGGATTCCTGCAATCTCATTCACCTTCTCTGTGGTCTCAATCGAGCTGGAAACCTTCGAGTACAGGATTCCTGACAGGGCAGCGAGGGCATCACTTCTGGCTTCACTCTCGGTGAGGCCGGTTCCCACTGCCTTGATGACCAGGCTGTTTGTCTTAGGAGCTGGCAGGAGTGAGACAGGCTTGGTATCTTGCCTGTCAGTGCTTTCCCTCTCTGCCGTAAGGGGAACCTCCACACTGACGGGTGCTGGTTTCGGTTCAATGTAGGCTGAAGGCTCCTTACCAACGGAAACAGGGATGCTTACAGGCTCTGCCGCTTCTGTAGAAGATTCACTAAATCCCGATATCCGTTGGTCCAGCACTTGCTCCAATTCTTTCGTTTCCAGCATCCCAAGCATTGATGAAGCCTGGAATGGGAGTTGTTCTGATTCTATTTTCGATGGAGATGAAGCGATATCTGCCTCAGGAATCGTTTCACTCTGTATGCCCGATGAAGTGGTGCATCCAGTCAACAACAAAACCAACATCAGGACACCGATAACCGAGGTGCTTCTTTCCACCAGACTACTCTCCTTCTTTTTGGGCCATCACCATACAGACAGGACAAGGGGCATCCCTAAGGATGCTGCCATTACTTGATATTCTCGCCCTTACTTTTGGACCGATCCCTTCAGGAGGTTTGCAAAGGCATCCTTCATCTTTGAATTGGCG
>DMAO01000076.1 GCA_003446545.1 Sphaerochaeta sp. | reverse complement strand
CCTAGGCCTGATCATCTTTGCCGGTTCGAAAGTATTTTCTGTCACCTTGCTCGATGCAGGGAGCATTAGGATTGTTGAGACGCTCTTGTTTGTTGTGCTGTTAGCTTTGGCGATGAGGTTTAGAAAGGTGCATCCGCTTGTTTGGATTGCTCTTGGATCAATTCTGGGGATTCTGCTGAAGCTTCCTTCGTAAGGGACGCGGCAAAAGCATACCAAGAGTCTTCTCCCTCAATGGTGGCGAGAGCTTTGAAAGCTCTCGCTTCTTCTTTGTGCACAGAGAGCAAGTACAAGGCAGTTTTCCTTGCAAAATCGTGATATCCCTTCTCAAGCGCCAATTCCATCAGTGTGGCATGGAGGGGGAAATTGCCCCTATCCAATGCCAGGATCTCCGAATACAGGGAAAATGCAGCATCAGACTCTCCCTTTGCTCTCAGGGCAAAGGCTTTTGCAAGCATGAACTGCAGATGTGCAGGGAAGAGTGAGTATGAGTCATCACAGAGTAGAATGGCCTCATCGAACTGCTCATTAGCCAAGAGGGCGAGTACCAGATTATACCGGCCCTCGCTCTCTTTGGGTGCGAGCTTCACAGCCTCTTCTAGTAGCGGTACCGCTTTCCCATACTCCTTGGCATCGAGCAGGCTTAGGGCTTCTGCTTGCAAGACAAGGCTCTTCTCTCTCTTTGCTATGCTGGTCGTACAAGAAGAGAGTAGCAACAGAGTCAGAATCAGTAGGGGAATCAGGCGTTTCACGGCTGTAGTACCGTCCTCTCTATCTCCATGACCTGAGATCGATAGAGGTTGGTTATTGAAGATCCATAGTCTGCAAGCAATTGTATGATGTTTCTGGGATTATTCTCCCCATCCTTCCCATTAAGCCTGTCTCCAGCGTCCCCAAGGCCTGGAAGGATGTAGGCTGCATCGTTGAGTACAGGATCCATCCAGAGTGTATAGACCTCAGCTCCCTCAATCGCCCGACAGATCCTCAACGAGCCCTTCAAGGCACTGATGACGTTGATGAACTTTACAGACTTGGGCTCAATCTTATTGTCACGAAGGTACTTGACGATGGTTACCAATGAGCCTCCTGTGGCGTTCATGGGGTCAGCAAAGATAAGGTCTTTGCCATCGAGTTCCTCAAGCTTGAAGTAGGATTTGTCAAGATCGAGGATGTAATCCATGTTGGCTTCTTTCTTGCTGTCGTCACGCTTGATCTTAAAGAGCGCGAAAGGGGGTACAAAGTCATCGGAGGAGTACTCCTGTATCTCTTTGCTCAGGATCATGCTGGGAAGTAGGGCCCCACGAAGCATGACACACATGACACTGTTCTTTATCAAGGAGTCAACATCAGGGATCCTATGGACTGCATAATTCCTGACAGGGCTGGTTACAGGGGTCTTGGTGATGATGCTGCGTTTGCTAGGAAGTGCAGCATCGGCATAGACATGGGAGAAAAGCATTTCATACGCCCTTTGGATATAGTAGAGAAACTCCTCATGCTCTGTACTGGGATCACGGAGCTTAGCAATGAGGCGCGAGGCTTGGCCATGCTGCTGCTTGGGGGTCTCAAAGGAGTAGACGTGGATATTGGGCTCTTGTTCAAAGACTTCCTTGAGATACTTGCCTATCTCAGAAGCGCTGTCCACCAGACCTTTCCTTGCATTCTCAAGCTGCATAAGATCGGTCGCATTTTCCAGTACCGCACATTGGGAAAGAGATTTCTTGTACAGCTCATTGACATGGGCTATCTTCTCCTTATCACTATCCAAAAGGTAGCCATCAAGGTCTGTGGCATGCAGTATAACTTTATTCATTGGGTATATTCTCCTATTTCTTTAGAGATTTTACTCCATGAGAACCGTTTGTACAAGGAAAGTCAGCCCTTAACTGCACCCGCTGTAACCCCTTTGATAAATTGCTGGCTCATTGTCAGATAGAGCGCCAGAACAGGGATGGCGGAAAGAGTAAGGACAGCAAGCACCTTTGACCAGTCTGTCTGGTATTGGCCAAAGAGCCTGGTAACACCGAGAAGAAGGGTCTTTTGATCTTCAGTATTGATGAAAATGAGGGGGAACCAGAGGTCATTCCAAAAGGGGATCAGATTGTAGATGGCCACTGTAGCCAAGGCCGGACGGATCAGTGGAAGGATTATCATGTGATATACCTTCCATGAGGTAGCACCATCGATGTACGCCGCTTCCATCAATTCTTTGGGTATCTCTCGGACGAAGGTGGTGAGTATGAAAACTCCCACAGGAATTCCCATGGCGACATAGATGGGAGGTAGGGACCAAATGGTGTTCAAGAGACCCAAGGTTCGAGTAATTTCCAACAGTCTGATGGATGCAATCTTGATGGGAAGCATCATGCCTGCTATCAAAAGGAAATAGAAGAAGGATGAAAAACGACTTTTCCAACTTGCCAGGGCATAGCCTGCCAAGGATGTGACTACCGTTACTATCACCAGCGAGAGGACAACGACCACAAAACTATTCTTGAAGTACGTTAGGAAGTCACCATCACGAAGGATTGTCACGTAATTCTTGAAATTCCACTGCTTGGGAATCCAGAAAGGGTTTTCATAAATGGTTAGCCGAGTCTTGAACGAGTTGATAAGTAATACCCACAGAGGGAAGAGGACAATGAAAACCCAAATGAGCATGATAATGTGGCTTGGTATATGTCTGTTTTGACGTTTGAGTGAACCTGCCATGTTATTCGCCTCCTTGGGTTTGCTTGAGTGTGGGAATTACCCCTGCAAGCAATATGAGGAAGGTTATGGTTGCAATGGCAGCGCCAAGGCCAGCATCGGGAATCCCTATCGGATGCTGGCCTGCAATGCCATACCGATAAAAGAGGGTGCCGATCAAATCCGTGGAATATCCTGGAGCCCCATTGACATTTTCCATGGCGAAGACGATGTCAAAGGCATTGAAGTTGTTCACAAAGGTCAGCACCGCAATGATACCCACTACGGGTTTGATAAGTGGCAACTTGATGGAGAAGAAGGTCCTGAAAAATCCAGCACCTTCAATCTTAGCAGCTTCCAGTATATCTTCGCTGATGTTTCTCATCGCTGCAACAAACATCATTGTAGGGATACCCATCCATTGCCAGCAAGAAACTAATGAGATCCAGGTAAGGGCTGTGCTTGTATCCCCTAACCAAGGGTGCTTGAGAAAGGGTAATCCCAAGGCAACGAAAAAATCACCGGACCATACTGGGTTGAGTATGAGCTTCC
>DMAO01000221.1 GCA_003446545.1 Sphaerochaeta sp. | reverse complement strand
TTTGTGTGAATAAAACTTGGTCAATTTTACTTATTGTTGTCGCCATCATCGTAGTACTGGGCGGTACCTACTGGTACTTTGGTATGCAGAAGCCGATAACCCAAAAGGAAACGACCTCTTCGACTACAGTGGAAGCTGTGATGGCGCAGGTACCTACTGCTAAAGGTATTCCTGTTATATCTGCTGATACAAAAGGAGACACACCCCCTGTAAAGCAGAACATCGAGACAAAGGAAGCTTCTGCTGCAGGCCCAAGCACGACTAAGCCTGCCGAAGGAATACAAAAAGACCCCCTCACTGCAGAAATCCCAAAGCAACTGAAGCAATTACCCGCTCCAATTGCCCCAACCATCTCCATGCGAGGCGGGTTTTCCCTTCCAACCTTTGATCCAAGGGATAAGGATGCGGTAGCAGAAACAGGTACACGAACCTCGGTTCTGGCCAGTGAGGAACTGCCTGCCAAGGCAGAAGTGAGCGATCTCCCTACTGAAGAAGTAGCAGAGGAAGTAGTAGTAATAGCAGGAAAAAAAGAGCCTCAACCTATCGTAGGAGTATCTGAGGTGCAAACGGAGCTGCCTGGTAGTGCTGAGCAGGAAGGTGAAAAACCAGATAGCATACAGGAAAAGGCTCCTGAAGAGGGGAAGCTCCCCCCTGTTGCACAAGAAGAGCCTGTAGTCTCACAACCCGAAGAGGTGCAGAGTACCCCCCCTGCAGTTGCAGTAACCCCACCGGTGGTGAAGATACTCAGAAGCAAGACAACCCTCGCAGAAGAAAAACCTGCAGAAGAAAAACCTGCCAGGGAGGCAAGCCTTTCGGTCTCTTTCCTTGACTACAACTTCACCAATGACTTCTCCTCGACACAGAAGGGCTTCAATGTCAGCTTGGATGTCATGAGCCAGAAAGAGGTGTTTGGTTGGGGTGGTACACTTGAGGTTGGGAAGCCAAGCTCCCTAGATATCGTGCAGATAAGCCTGCTTGGCAAGGCAACATGGAGCCTAGGCAAGGGCGTGGTGACCTTCCCCCTATCCATCTCACTCGGACCAACGCTCTTCATTGATTCCACTGCAAGTCCGACCACAGCCGAGTTCGGCATGAAGGCAAAACTCAGTGCAGGGGTTACCTATGCCATTTCAGAATCATTTAGGATGTTTTATGCGGTCGGTGTCGGAGCCACCTACAACTTCCAAGACAGCTCACCCTTCAGATTTGTCTTAGAGCCCATCAGAGTCGGTGTAGGGTTCAGCTTCTAGACTGCCCTTCCTGATCCATATCAGAAAAGGATGGGGCCTCTGAAGCATCGCCTGATACTTCTACAATCTGGGGGATGGGGGGAACCTCGTCCCATCCTAGCGCTTCGATGATCGCCACTTTCTGCTTGACGGCCTTGCCGCTCAAAAAGCTAACAGAGCCTTCGTCCAGGTAGAGTATAAGACCCTTTCTCAAGCCAAGGACCTTGCCTAACGCCAAGCTACGTATTTCAGAGACTTCCAAGGACCAGACCTCCTCACAGGGGGTCTTTTGTGTCCAGCCCTTCTGCAAACGCTGGTAGAGCATCACCGTGTCCTCTGTAATGACCAGACGTCCCCTTGTAAGATCGCCATCCCCTGAAGGTGGCACCTTCCCACAGAACAGGGAGAAGGTGTACCTCTCTTTGCGAACTTTCATCACATCCGAATCACTGACCCAGTAGGAGACGACATAGTACAGGAATACCAAAATAAACAGGAGGGGAAAAATCAAATAGTAAACCACCATACCGATGTAGGAGGGAGAGACAAACACCACAACAAGGGTCAGTCCTAGTAAAAGCAGTTTCAAGAGGATTTTCATATCCATGACTGTAATGCCTAGGGAAGAAAAAGAAAAGCCTTTATGAAAGGTATCAATACCCCAGGGCAAGCCCTGGGAAGAGGAGGCGTTGCCTCCTCTTCCGCCCCAAGGGGCGGGGTATCTAACCTTGCTTTCCCGGCACTCGCTCGCTAATGGAATCATGGTAATGCTTCCACTACTCTCGCTTCGTTGGGGAATGAGTGGTGAAGCGGTTTGCCATAAGGAAAACCTTTGTGGGTGGAGGCTATTATGAAACACGTTCGAACCATGACCGGCTGTATTGTTTTAATGATGATCCTGGTCATAAGCTTTACCAGTTGCAAAGAGGAGCCTGGAAGATCGTCCCTGCGCCTGACAGTGCACAGCAATGAAGACCAGAATCGCTCCATCCTACCACAGGACACCCCCTTGGAAGTGTCTCGCTATGCAGTTACCGGAATAGGACCACAAGGAAGTACATTCGAAATGCAGAGTACAAGCCCCACCATGGAGGTGGAGGGGTTGCTCATGGGTAACTGGGAAATTACTGCAGTTGGACAAAACTTGCATGGGGTTAACCTGGTGTCCGGTTCTGCCACTTGCTCGCTTACCAGCGAACCCACCAATGCCCTTATCGAGTTGGATTCCCTAATGGGTAGCGGAACGATGAACGTGGAGTTCACCTGGGATACCTCAAAGATATCCAATCCTAGCATTGATCTCTGGGTTACAGATTCTGACGGATTAAAGACCAAGGTCAACCCAACAACCAGCAACTACATCAACGGAGCGGTCTACTATAGTGCGACCTACCCTGCGGGTTCCTATATGCTCCAAGGACGGTTGTACAGTGGGGCGACCGCTGTGGCAGGATGTGTCGAAGTCGTTCGAATCGTAGGGGGCAAGACAACAGAGGGGGCGATTGCCCTTGACCTGGACAAGTATCCTGAAATACCCAGCACCCTTACCCTGATTAACAAGGCAGGAACCCCTATCGAATGCTCAATTTCGGGGATTACCACCTCAGTTGCAGCATTTCAGGAGATCACCGCAAGTATCACCGTGCCTGAATCTGAAAGCAACGAGGGCCTTGGTGTCCTATGGTTTCTCGATGGGGAGGAGCTATCGTCCTCACTGGATTGTACGTTTACTCCAAGTACAGGGACGCACCGCTTGGACCTTATAGCAAAGGGGGCCCTTCTAGCCAGTTCTGGATCAGCCAGCATATCTTTCAAGGCCATAGTTGCAGGTACACCGGGATACCCAGTGCTCGCAAATACGGTGACGGACAATACCGACGGCCTGAAAATCAGTGGGAATACCAAGATAGCATTCCTTCCTGATGGAAAGATATTGCTGGCAAGCTCAATACATGCCTCCCTACAGATATGTAGGATTGTCCGTGATTCTCTAGAAGTCATCAGGACCTATACCCTATCAGATGGGTTCAACACCAGTATGGTCACCGATATGCTCGTTGATAAGAATACCAGCAAGGTTGCCATTGCCGATAACCTAAACCCGGGAATAACGCTCTACCAGTACAACACAAGCAATGCTTCACTGACCAAGCTCTTTTCACGTGACAATGTGACCTTTATATATGAAGGCGGAGAGACGACCTTTACAAGCATCAGTTCTCTCATGCTCGATCCCATCTCAGGCATACTCTACAACGTTGTACCAGGAACAAACATGCTACCCTATTCCAATTTCTTCGCAACACAAGCATCAGAGTTCAATATGTACTCCTATAAGTATTGGTTTATGGATCCAGATACGATCAGCGGAATTACGATGTCCCCATTCTTGAATAGGGCAGCCTGGTACTCTACTGAGCAGAATGTCATCAAGATTGGCAAACGGACTTCAGATGGACAACTCTTCGGATATCTTAGGGAATACGCATCACCAGAAACACCATACCTCACAGGTATCAGTGCAGCAGAGTTTATCAGTGACACCAGCCTGGTTACAGGAGGGGATACCGCACTTAACCGCTTCGAGTATTCACAGTTGCTTCCTGACACCAATGAAGATGGATGGGAGCAGGTGGAAACCTGGTTGTCTGGAGCGGATGGTATCGGGGAGATGCAAGGCATCGTGCAGCTCTTTACCGATGCCTCAAGGAGCCTGCTCTACGTCTTGTGTGAGGGGAGCAAGAATATCAAGGTATTCTCAATCCAACAGGGCTCGGACACCCTGATGTACCAACAGACAATAGCACTTGAAGGCTTCACCCCTTCGGAGGCTGTGATCTCCCCAGACAAGCTGAACATGCTCATCGTATCCGATACGAACAACCAGTTGCTGATCTTCAGCATTCCCCAGTAGAAGGAAATGGATTTGAACGGCTAGGACGGACGTCTAGGTCGTTCTGACCGCCCATCGAAAGACAATACAAGCTTCAGAAGGGAGTGCAGGAGCCTGCACTCCCTTTCTGTTCTCAAGCTCACTTGCCTCTTCGTTGGAACCGCTTCACGCATACTAGCATTTACCTGTTTTCCGGTTCTCTTGTTTGAATCCGTCTGCCTTCTTTTGGGAAATGTTGCTCAGTTAGCATCCTTACAAAGCAAAACACCCGGCTTATCGCTAAGCCGGGTGTATCTTGTACTAGAGTAGTGAACCTATCAGGCCTTGTACAGTGGCAGTTCCTGGTAGGTGGTGTGCAAGAGGTGGTGAGCCTTCTCGCCGTTCGGGGAACCCAGGAAATCCTCATACAACTTGATGATGGAGGGGTTTTGGTGTGAACAGCGGTAGACACTCTTCTTGTCATCTGCATACAGACCTTCAGTCCTCTCCTTGCGCAAGATGTCATTGGCTCCATAGGGCTGACCACCACCGGCGATACAACCACCGCGGCAAGCCATGATCTCAATGAACTCATAGGGAGCCTTAGTTCCGGCAGCCTTGGCTTCACGGATCTCATCCAAGACTTCCTTCGCATGGGAAAGCCCATGAACCACAGCAACGCGGACAGGAGTCCCATCGAAATCGACTGTGCCCTTCTTGATCTCATCAAGGCCACGGACTGCTTCTACTTCGACTCTCTCCATCTCCTTGCCGGTCACCACATTGTATGCAGTACGAACAGCCGCTTCCATAACTCCACCGGTAGCACCGAAGATTGTCCCGGCCCCTGAGTATTCACCGATGGGGCTATCAGCCTCAACTTCCTCAAGTTTCAGGAAATCCACACCTGAGTTCCTGATCAGGCGACCAAGCTCACGGGTGGTAAGGACCAAGTCCACATCCTGGAAATTTGAGGCACTCATGTTGTCATCGCGCTTGGACTCAAATTTCTTTGCCGTACAGGGCATGATGGCTACAGAGAAAATCTCAGCGGGATCAAGACCGGCTTTCTCAGCATAGAAGGTCTTGGTAATCGCTCCATGCATCTGCATAGGGCTCTTACAGCTGGAGACATGGTCGAGCAGGTCCGGATAATGCTTTTGGACATAGTCAATCCATGAGGGGCAGCAGGAAGTCAGCAAGGGAAGAGTTCCTCCCTTTGTAATCCTACCTACCAGCTCATGACCCTCTTCGATGATAGTAAGGTCGGCACTGAAGTTCGTATCATGAACTGCGTATGCACCAACCTTCTTCAACGCGGCGTAGATCTTCTTGGTTGTGACAGTACCGGCGGGAAGGCCGAAGGTCTCGCTCAATCCGACACGGATGGAAGGGGCTATCTGGACAACGACCTTCTTGGTGGGGTCCGCTACAGCTGAGCGGAATTCACTGATCTCATCTTTCTCATAGATGGCGCCAACTGGGCAGTGTGCTGCACACTGGCCGCATTTGACACAGGGACTGTCATCGAGCTTGAGCATGGCTGCGGGAGCCATGCATGTACCGTCTCCACGTCCAATGAACTCAAGGGCGAAGACACCTTGCAGATCCTGACAGACCTGTACGCAACGACCGCACTTGATACACTTTGAAGGGTCAAGGACGATGGAAGCAGATGAAGTGTCTATAGGTGAATCGTTGAGGCGTACCTCAAAGGGCTGCTCGCGGATTCCAAACTCAGCTGCCAAATCCTGCAACTCACACTCTCCATTACGGATACAGGTGAGACATGATGACGGGTGAGTACTGAGGATCAGCTCAAGGATTGTCTTCCTTACTTCGAAAAGCTCAGGGTCATTGGTTATGACGCTCAAACCTTCATTGACAGGAGTGGCACAGGCGCGAATGATCTTAGCGCTACCCTCCTGCTTAACAATACAAAGCCCGCAGGATCCGAAAGGTACCAGATCGGCGTGATAGCAGAGCGTAGGGATTCTGACACCTGCTGCTTTTGCAGCATTCAGAACACTTGTGCCCGCATCAACTTCTACGGGAATACCATTTATCTTTACATGTACGATACTCAATTTATTCCTCCTCTGTCGGTTCCTACTGGACTACGACGGCTCCAAACTTACAGGTCTCCAAACAGGCGCCACACTTGATACAGGTGCTCTGGTCGATTACATGGACCTGTTTCTTTTCGCCGGTAATAGCACCGACAGGACACTTGCGCACACATGCTGTACAGCCGGTACACTTGTCAGCAAGAATCGAATAGGTGACTAATTTCTTACAGGTGCCGCTGGGGCAAAGCTTGTCTTCAATATGGGCACGATACTCTTCTGCAAAGAACTTCATGGTAGAGAGGACCGGGTTGGGAGCTGTCTGGCCCAAGGCACACAAAGAACCCATCTTCATAGCCCTACCTATAGACTTCAAGGTCTCCAGGTCTTCAGGTACGCCGTTTCCAGCAGTAATCTTCTCCAGGATGTTGCACAACGAGCGACCTCCAATTCTACAGGGGGCACACTTTCCACAGGATTCATCTACGGTGAAGTTCAAGTAGAACTTGGCAACGTCTACGATACAGTCATCCTCGTCCATGACGATCATACCACCGCTTCCCATCATGGAACCTATGCGGACCAGAGATCCGAAATCGATGGGGGTATCAAGGTCTGCCTCAGTGATAACACCACCAGAGGGTCCACCAGTCTGCACTGCCTTGAACTTACGGTCGTTGGCTATGCCACCACCGATATCAAAGACAATCTCGCGCAGCGTGGTTCCCATGGGGACTTCAACCAAGCCAGAGTTTCTGATCTTACCGGTAAGTGCAAAGACCTTGGTCCCCCTGCTGTCAGGGGTACCGATCTTACTGAACCAGTTGCCACCTTTGGTGATGATAACTGGAATGTTTGCCCAGGTCTCAACGTTGTTGATGACAGTCGGCTTACCCCAAAGACCTTTTACTGCAGGGAATGGAGGACGAGGCTGTGGCATACCACGCCTTCCTTCAATGGACTGCAGAAGAGCTGTCTCTTCACCACAGACAAAGGCTCCGGCACCAAGGCGGATCTCAATGTCAAAATCAAAACCACTTCCCAGAATGTTATTGCCCAAGAGTCCGTATTCGCGGGCTTGGGCCATTGCGATTTCAAGGCGATGAATGGCCAAAGGATACTCAGCACGAATATAGATGAAACCCTTCTGTGCACCGATGGCCTTACCACAGATGGTCATGGCCTCTAGCACGGAGTGCGGATCCCCTTCAAGGGTAGAACGGTCCATATAGGCACCAGGGTCGCCTTCATCGGCATTACAGACCACATACTTCACATCATTCTGAGCCTGTTTGGAGAAGTTCCACTTCATCCAGGTTGGGAAGCCAGCCCCTCCGCGTCCACGCAGGCCTGCAGTCTTCAGCTCATCGATAATCTCCTCGCCGGTCATCTCAAAGAGGGCCTTCTCAAGGGCCTCATACCCCTCACGGGCGATGTACTCGTCGATATTTTCAGGATCGATGAATCCACAGTTGCGAAGCACAATACGGAACTGCTTCTGGTAGAACTGGATGTCCTCGACCTTGGCATGTTTTCGACTTTCGCTCTTGTCATAGAGCAAGCGGGTCACTTCACGACCCTTGATGATATGCTCAGCGATAAGTTCGTGTGCGTCCTTAGGAGTCACCTTTACATAAAATGAGTCCTCAGGAAGGATCTTTACGATCGGACCCTGCTCACAAAAGCCAAAACAGCCGGTCTTGATGACCTGCACTTCATCGGCAACTCCCTGATCCTTACACTCTTGTACAAGGTTCTGATAAATCTGGTCCGCACGGCTTGATTCACAAGCGGTACCGCCACAGACCAAGATGTAGTTTCTGAAAGCCATTATCTACCCCCGTCCTTCTGAATGATGTCAGCAGCAGGTCGATCAAAGAGGTGATCGGTTACCAGTTGCTTTCCAATGATATGCTGCTCAACAATCTTCCTTGCTGTCTGTGCATCCACATTTCCATAAATGGTGTTAGGCATGCCAGGAACCATGACCTCAATGGTCGGTTCCACATAGCAAAGGCCCATGCATCCGGTCTGGGTGACCGATACGTCTTCGAGCTTATACTCGTCCAGGGCTGCCAGGAAGGTATCCAAGACAACCTTGGCCCCAGCGGCGATACCGCAGGTGCCCATCCCAATGACGATGCGTGAGTCTTTTCCCTCAATGTCGCGCTTCTGTAATGCGCTTTGCTTTTCATTTCTGAGCTTTCTCAGCTCTTCAAGTGTCATTTTTGCCATTATCTGGTCTCCTAGGTAGTGTAAAACAGTCGCTCATGCCAACAAAGGTGAGTGTCGTACATACAGTGGCTTCAGGTCCGCTTCTTGTGATTCCAAAAACTCCTTGAGCAAGTGTAAGGTACCACTGGTGGATAATTGGCCCAAGATGTCAGTGAGCTCTCTTTTGGAGAGTTCGTATCCCCCTGCTCCCTTGACTGTCGCAAGTGTACGCTTTACGACAAGCTCGTCAGCGAGAGGATGACTCATTAGAGCCAGAAGTGTTGAAGGAAGGTCCCCAAAGGGAGGTGTATCCACGTTATTGAGGGGAAAGCTACAAGTGACCTTGGTCCCCCGACCCAATTCGGAATGCAAGGAGAAGCTCCCTTCACAAGCTGCAGTAGCCTGTACAAGAAATGGCAACCCCAAACCGACCTTACGTTTTGTATGTTTGACCCCATCTGTAACAAAAGGGTCCAGCACCCGAGCTTTCAAATCCTCATCCATTCCCTTTCCGTTGTCCTCTACGGTACACACCAACAGAGTGTCATCCTCCTGGAGGGTAAGAAGCACTTCAGTACTATCGGCCTCAAAGGAATTTTGGACAATGTCCAACAGAAAATCACAGATAAAGATATGCATAGGCCCTGTTTCGCGCTCCTTATCTGTACTTTGAGATAATTCCGGCAACCTGGTCNNCTGGTCTTTAGTGACCTTGCCGAATACTTCCCCACCAACGGTGAGAACTGGGGCGAGCCCGCAACAACCAACACAACGGACGGCTTCCAAAGAGAAGAGCCCATCATCTGTTACACCACCGATTTCAATTGCAAGAAGCTTGTTCAACTCTTCAATGAGTGGTTGTGCACCCTTCAGATAACAGGCGGTACCCATACAGACCTGTATGTTGTGTTCACCTGGCTTTGTCAGCTTGAAGAAGTGATAAAAAGAAATAACACCCCAGATGGTGGCCAATGGGACATTCAACAATGCTGCGACCTGATCCGCTGCCTCTCGAGAGATGTAGCTCTGTTCCTGTTGCACCTTATGGAGAACCATAATGAGATTGCCTGGTTTATCCTTCCATTCCTCGATGAAAGAGATTAACTCGGGCGAGAACTTGTTTTCGTTAGTTTCCGACATGTAACCTCCAGTACCCAATTTTTCAGTTTGCCCATTCTACCATTATTTCACAAATCGTGTCACCATATTCATGCAACTTGTGGTAATAACCATACCATTTACCTGTATTTTGTGATTAAATATTGACCTATTCCATGGTTTAATGTACAATCAATCACATTAATAGGAGAATCTTTATGAACAGTGACCAATTGATACGAATCACAAGATACTACCGATCCCTGAACCGTCTTAAGACAATAGGGCTAGAAAAAGTCTTTGCCCACAACCTTGCTGATGCAGCAGGAGTTTCAGCTGCGATCGTCCGTAAAGATTTCTCCCAATTGGCAATATTTGGGCAGAAAAGGGGTGGCTATGAGATCCATGACCTGCTCAAGTCCCTCGGGGAGATCCTAGGCAAGGGTGATCCTCAGAACTGCATTATCATCGGCTGTGGAAGAATCGGAAAGGCCTTGATGCACTACAACGGCTTTGAGCCGGATGGCATACGCATAGTAGCTGGTTTTGACAGTGACCCCATGGTGTACAGCGACGCATCCCACCCGGTACCCATCTACCCCATCAATCGCATTGACGAGGTCGTGGACGCCCTTGAGGTGACAGCTGCCATCATCGCAGTCCCTGAACAGGCTGCCAACGACAGCTATGAGAGGCTGGTCAAGGCAGGCATCATGGGAATAATGAACTTCAGTCCCATCACGCTCAAGCCCCAACTTCAGAAAGACGGGACCATGCCGGTCGTACACAACATCAACATAGCGCTCGAACTGGAACAGATTTTTTATGAACTCAAGTTCCCCAAGGACGGGGCTGCCTCACCTGCGCAAAAGCGTAAGCAGGAGCGGAAGGTGATCGCTGACGCCGCCAAGGGTTGATAGGTTCCAAGCCATAGGCGTCCCGTCAGTATTTAGAGCCACTGACGGGGCGATTATCGAAGTAGAGCCATACTCCCAACCCAAACCATCAAACAATAGGCCATTGCCCAGAAATTGGTCATAGTGATGCCAGGAACCTCCGAAATAGCAGGTTCCTGGTTTGTCATACCTGTTCTCTCCATCCATAAACGGCGAATACCAGACATCTGAGTAGACCAAATCCCTCCTGCCTGTGATCCCTAGGGAACCGTTGGCCATATGGGTACGTGATCTCTGGTCCCCTATGTCGATGAGAGCGGGTTGTACTGCGCTGTTGTTCTTGTAGGAATCGGG
>DMAO01000073.1 GCA_003446545.1 Sphaerochaeta sp. | reverse complement strand
TATTGTACTTATTCATACGGTAAAGAGTGTCTATGAGACCTTTGAGAAAGATCTAAGGGCAGTCGCAGGTGATATCAGGGTCTATAACATGCTTGATGAGTTCCTTGTTGCTGACCCAATAGAAAAAGGTTTCTTTACTGTCGATAATCGCATGCGCCTGATGCATGACCTGCAAAGTGCGCAGCTTACAGGAGCTGACCTCATTGTTGTCACCTGTTCAACCCTTACCCCTCATGTGGTTGCAGCCAGGGCATTTTTCACCACACCGATTATTGCAATCGATGATGCGATGTGCTCGTCTGCAGTTACACAAGGGCGTAAGATAACCGTATTGGCAACAGCTGAATCAACGGTAAGCCCTACCTTGAAGAAACTGGAGGAAGAGGCAGCTTTGCAGGATAAGGAGATTTCACTTTCTTCTCTCTGTTGCCCTGAGGCCTTGGTCCGTCTTAAGGCAGGACAGAAGGCAAAGCACGATAAGCTTGTCCTTGATATGGCTCGCCAGGTCAAGAATAGCGACACCATTGTGCTAGCCCAGGCTTCCATGGCACATCTGCAGGACCTGGTGCAAGCCCAGACCGGAATACGTACACTCTCATCCCCCTCCCTATGCATTCAGGAAGTTGCCAGGCAACTGGGAAAGGTACGCTGACAAGTGCAATGCTCATAGGTACCTTGCAAAAGACCTCGATTTGGCCTGTACGTTGCTGTACGCTGTGAGAAAGGAGATACTGATGCAATACAAACTTTTGGGAAATACCGATATACGTATTTCAGTCCTCTCATTGGGAACGTGGGCGATGGGAGGAGGTTCCAGCTGGGGTCCTACTGATGAGAAGGAATCAGGACATACCATTAAAAAAGCCCTGGATGTTGGGATCAACTTTATCGATACCGCCCCAGCGTATGGGAATGGATCCAGTGAAGAGATTTTAGGACGTGCACTTTCTGGCCATCGTACCAACTATATACTTGCAACCAAATGTGGCCTGATCTGGAAAGCACAGGATGAAGGCTCTGTCCACAAGAGTCGTGATGGGGTAACCATCCGTAGAAACCTTTCTCCTAGGAGCATTAGGATTCAGGTGGAAGAGAGCCTGAAAAGGCTCAATACTGAATATATCGACCTGCTTGTCACACACTGGCAGTCCATTGAGCCTTTCTTCACTCCCATTGAGGAGACCGTAGGGGTCTTGGAAGATCTGAAACGGGAAGGGAAGATTCGAGCTTACGGAGCTTCAAATGTGACCCTCGAGCAGATTAGGGAGTACCAGAAGTTTGGCAGTCTCTCCCTTGTTCAGGAGCGGTTCAGCCTGCTCAGCAGGCAGAACCTACTCAAGGCCCTTTACTGTGAAAAAGAGAATATTACCTTCCAGGCATACAGCCCCCTTGAGCGGGGTATCCTTACAGGAAAGGTAGCCCTCGATAGTGAGGTTGTTGGTACGGCAAAGGCTTCCATCCCCTGGTTCCAACCGGAAAAGAGGGTTCAGGTCCTTGCCATGCTGGACAAGCTCTCAGAAATGGGCAACCGATATGGCTGTCCGGTAGGTACGTTGGTCATCGCGTGGACCCTGGAGCAGACCAGTACCATGAACGTACTGTGCGGTGCAAGGAAAAGTAGGCACATCGTAGAGAATGCCCAAGCGGCATCCGTGCATTTGAAACAGGATGATATAACCTTTATTGATACTCTTGCCAAGACATTGCTGTAGGTTTGCCGTTTTGCCTTTTGGGAATGCTGACATGGACAGACACCAGGACTTGGGTGCTCATTCCCGTTTCAATCACCTCTGATGACATTCTGCAGTATGTGCGAATGAAAATCATATTCACCAGAAATCCCTGAAAGGGAACGGACTCTATTCCCTGGAATCGGAAATATGCATATACATACAAATAATCTGATCCATGCACCCCAAATTAGTAGCATAAATAATAAATTTCGTGCTAATACTTGGGAATACGTGGTTATGGGAGGCTCATATGTGCGGAATCGTCGGGTATGTTGGCTGTGATCAGGCATCTCCTGTATTATTGGGAGCGCTCAGGAAACTTGAATACCGTGGGTATGATTCCGGTGGTATTGCAGTGGTTGAAAAGGGCGGGAAGCTGCAGGTACGCAAGATCAAGGGCAGGCTCTCCAATCTGGACCTCCTTGTCTCACAACAACCGGTGCAAGGCTCTTGTGGTATCGGGCATACCCGATGGGCAACCCATGGGGAGCCGAGTGATATCAACAGCCATCCCCATACAGATGTATCAGGAAAAATTGCAGTAGTACATAATGGAATCATTGAAAACCATGCCTCCTTACGGCTGTGGTTGGAAAAACACCATGTGGTGTTCAGAAGCCAGACTGACAGTGAAGTAATTGCCCATCTGGTCGACTTCCACTACAACGGGAATCTCTTGCTTGCAGTAAGTGAGACAGTGAAGAGGTTGGAAGGTTCCTATGCAATTGCAGTTATTTGTGAGGACTTTCCAGACGAGCTGGTCGTGGTCAGGAAAGACAGTCCTTTGGTCATAGGCCGCGCGGATTCCTACAATTTGATAGCCAGTGATGTCCCTCCTTTGCTTTGCCATACCCGAGAGGTCCAATATCTGAAGGATTTGGAATTGGCATTGCTCACCAAAGACGAGGTCACCATCTATAATCTTGAGGGAGAGGTCCAGCAACGGGAACTGGTCCATGTTGATTGGGATATTGAGGCAGCTGAGAAATGTGGGTACGAACATTTCATGCTGAAGGAGATCTTTGAGCAGCCGAAGGCCTTGCACGATACCCTGTTCAGTCGCATCAAAGAGGGAAAGATTGTGCTCAATCCTAAAATCCAGGAGGCCTTGGTCCATTGCAGCCATTTGTTGATAACTGGGTGTGGGACTGCCTATCATGCTGGAATGGTGGCAAAGTATGTGATCGAGCACTTTGCCATGATACGTGTTGAAGTTGATATTGCCAGTGAGCTACGGTATCGGAGCCCTATGTGTAATGCCGGGGATGTGTGTATCCTTATCAGCCAAAGTGGTGAGACCGCTGATACCATTGCGTCTTTACGATTGCTCAAGGGCCTTGGTGTTGTGACGATTGCCCTTACGAACGTCGTTGGCTCTACGATCAGCCGGGAGGCAGACCTGGTGATGTATACCCAAGCAGGTCCCGAGATTGCTGTAGCCTCGACAAAAGCCCTTACCACCCAGCTGATGTGCCTATATGTCATTGCCTTGGTCATGGCAAAGAAAGAGACTGGGGCGTTACTTGAGCAATTGATGCTGATACCTTCGCAGGCACAACTTCTGCTAGACAAGCAGGAGGATATCCAAAGGTTTGCCGCAAGCCAGTTCAATAAGGACAAGGTGTTCTTCATGGGACGCCTTACCGATTATGCCATCAGTCTGGAGAGCGCCCTCAAACTGAAGGAAATCAGTTATACCCACAGTGAATCCTTTGCTGCAGGAGAACTCAAGCACGGTCCCATTGCATTGGTAGACGAATCGACACTTGTCGTTGCCATGTGTACACAGCCGTCGCTCTTTGCCAAGATGGATTCCAATATAAAGGAAGTGAAGGCACGAGGGGCAACAGCGTTGGTCATTACGTTTGACACGGTACGGGATTTTGATGCTACCGCTGATGAGGTGTTCAGGATACCAACAACGGAACCGTATTTCACTCCGATGCTGACAGTTATAGTCAGCCAGCTCTATGCCTATTACTGTTCTGTCTTGAAGGGCAATGATCCTGACAAACCAAGAAACCTGGCCAAGTCAGTGACTGTAGAATAGCTGTTTAGTAGAGACATTGTACACATCCAAGGGAAGGCTCGTTCTAGAGAATCCATTGGATTTTTCAGCATTGGCTCCTGGGTAAAAAAACATTATCTCGGATAGGGGGAATTGGCCAAGCATCCGCCTTGCTCTTGATGAGGTTTGGGCATCGTTTGGAAGGTTCTCCCAAATACCTCATGTCCAGATGACAAAGCCAACCTTTGAAGGGTCAGGATTCCCTTATGATGCTTCTGTACCTCTTCAACTGTAGCGGGTAATTTCTGGTTTCTAACAACCCCATCCGGTAAATGAAGAAATGAATTAGATTTTTGTATACCATATATCGATGGCTTTTTACCCATATATAATCTTCCGAATTTTTCCTTAAGAATGAAAGTATGAACAAATATGCGGTATTGTTCAGATATTATACTAGAGAGGCAATTGCAAAACTCAAATTTGCTTGCCTAGCTTGTACTGTTAGCAAAGGTCTGCTAAAAGAGCAGATTTATTTATATCCCAGTAACTCCATGTTTAATATAGAAAAATCCTGTGTTTACTAATACTTAATTTACTAATAAAAAGATAAGGAGAAACACAAGCTTTATACATAAGACCCTACCACAAACCCCTGTAGTTTTACAGCCCCTTCTTTTCTCTGGCGGTTCGGCAGGAAGCCGTACCCCATGCATGCATTCTTCCGTTTCCAGCTTGCCCTGCCCATATTCAGGCAAAGCACCTTCAAGGATATGTGCAGGCTGCTCCTCACCGATGCCAATCTCAAGGACCTCTGCGGATTCGGAGGTTCCAAGCGAAGCCACCTTCAGCAGATACCTGAAGATCCTTTCTGACAACATCGACATGGATGACTATGTCCTGGATCCTCTGAACCGGACCTCCTTAACTGAAAAGCACAGAGATGGGGTTACCCGAAGGGAGACTCAAGGCAGCATATCCCGAAAGGGATAGGCTGAGAAAGGACATGTTGCTCTTACAGGAAAGCCCCGAAGGACAATTCCATCGGGATTCTATGATTCTGATATGATCCTTCACCTAGTCTCTCAGCCAAGGTTGGAGGAAGGATCATATCAGAATCATAGAATCCCGATGGAATTGTCCTTCGGGGCTTTCCTGTAAGAGCAACATGTCCTTTCTCAGCCTATCCCTTTCGGGATATGCTGCCTTGAGTCTCCCTTCGGGTAACCCCAT
>DMAO01000290.1 GCA_003446545.1 Sphaerochaeta sp. | reverse complement strand
AAAGAATCATGCAGAAAAGTACATGATTCTTATAGATTGTATATTTCTGTTGCCTCCAACCGCACAGGTCGAATTTTTTCAGGAAACAACCTGGCTACCCTTGGTGTTTTCAGCTTCATCAAGGAGACAAACATCCAGGTTCCCAAGGATGTCGCCTTCATTACCTTTGACGACTCATCCTGGCTCACGATGACGACACCAACTCTTTCAGCGGTTGCCCAAAATCCAGAGAAAATGGGCCGGGTGGCAGCAAAACTGATTCTTGAACGTGTCGCAGAGCCTTCCACAGCAGAAAAGAAATCTTTTCAGATTGTGAGAATTTCCACACAGCTCATCTTACGAGGATCTGTGTAACAATATTTGCACTTTCGGTCAGTTTGACCGAACACATACAAAGGAGGGACTATATGAAAAAAACAGTAGTCTTGTTAGTGATCGTATCGTTACTAGTCTGTGCAACGAGTATTTTCGCTGCAGGAACCAAAGAGGAAGGGGGTCCGGTAACTGTCAATATTGCACTTGCCAATAACCCCATATCCCAAGCAATGAGCCGATTGGTCCAGGAGCAGTACAAGGCAGATAACGTAACGATTAATGTGTCTGTACTTCCAGAGAATGACCTACGTCAGAGACTGACCACAGAAGCCTCTACAGGGGGAACGACCTATGACATTTTCTACATCGGCCCTTACGAAGCTCAGACCTGGGCAAAGAATGGCTGGCTTGAAAACCTCGAGCCCTATTTCAAGAACCTGAGTCCTGAAAAAGCTGCTTGGTATGATAGGAAAGACCTGATTCAGGGAATGGTCGATTCTCTTGCAGTCGACGGACCATCCTATGCCCTTCCCTTCTATGGTGAGAGTTCCTTCATCATGTACAACAAGGAGTTGTTTGCAAAGAAAGGCCTGACCATGCCAGCTGAACCCACCTGGGACGAGATTTATGAACTTGCCAAAAAGATCCATGATCCGTCAAAGGGTATTGTAGGTATGACGATGCGCGGAGCTCCTGGTTGGGGAATGAGTGGTGCTCCTTTCGTAACTATGGTAAACGCATTTGGTGGTCGTTTCTATGACATGGATTGGAATGCAACTGTCGATACACCAGAGCAGCGCAATGCTTGGATGATGTACAAGAAAATCTTGCGTGATGCAGGTCAGACTGACATCCTTGCCTACACCTACAATGAGTGTATCGCTCTAATGGCCAGTGGCAATTGTGGTATCTACTATGATGCGACAAGTATTGCCCCTCCACTCGAGGCTAACGACTCTAAGATCCAGGGGAAGGTTGGCTATGTGATGGCCCCTCACCAGAAACTCAATAGCAACACTGCCTGGCTGTGGAACTGGGCAATGGGAATCAACCCCAAGTCCTCCAATGCCAAGAAACAGGCTGCATTTGATTTCATGCTCTGGGCAACCAGCAAGGATTATATCAAGCAGACTGTCGCAATCGACCCAACTGGGGCATCAACACCACCAGCTTCACGTTCCTCAACGTATGAGCTTCCTGTCTATGCAAAGGCTCCGTATGCTAGCATGACACTCAAGACCTTGGAAGGAATGGACTTCACCAAACCAACTTTGGAACCTGTTCCCTACGTTGGACTGCAGTACATTGCCATTCCTGAGTTTGCTGATGCAGGGACCAAGATGACTGAGTACCTGGCTGACTATGTAGTTGATAAGATTTCTCTTGACGACGCAATCAGGAAGACACAGGCTGTGTTTGAACAGGTTGCCAAGGATGGAAACTATCGCTAGACAAGCGTAGTTTGTTTGTAAAGAATTCCACTCTGTCTGGCAGTACTGCCAGACAGGGTATCTTCTAAGTGGATGGAGCATCATCCACCGAACGCTCTTTTTGTGAGCGTATATGGGAGTACCATGAAAACGTCAAGAAAAACTGATTATGCATTCTTGCTCCCCGCTGTAGTGGTAGTCGCAGTAATGACACAGGTTCCCTTTGTTCTTACGATCATCTTTTCTACCCTACGTTGGAACCTATCGCGTCCTGACCTTCCAAGAATATTTGTCAATATCCAAAACTATTGGCACTTCTTTAAGATTGAATCCTTATCAGAAATTCCCGAGTTCTACAGTATCCTCTGGCAGACTATACTCATCACAGGGACCACCCTGATACTCTGTTCCGTATTGGGATTTTTACTCGCTCTTTTGTTGGACAATGATATTCCAGGGGTCAATATAGCAAGAACTTTGATGTTAGGGCCTTTCTTTGTCATGTCCACTGCAAGTGGAGTCATCTGGAAAACTACGATATTCAATACCACATTCGGATGGTATGGGGTGATTGCGAAAGCCCTTGGGTTCACTCCAGTAGATCTGGTTTCCTATTTTCCGATTCCTGTCATCATTGTCCTGTTCACGTGGCAATGGATGCCGTTCTTTATCCTTGTCCTTTTGGCTGGGCTGCAAGGAATCCCTCAGGAACTTGTCGACAGTATGAAAATTGATGGGGTGAATTGGTTCCAGGGGGTGTTTAAGATCAAGCTGCCCTTGATCATGAACCACTTTAGAGTTGCCGTAATGCTCGGGCTTGTATTCCTGATAAAGGAGTTTGGCCTTATCCTGGTAACTACAGCTGGCGGACCGGGGACCCGTTCGTATAACCTTCCCTATGCTGTGTATATGCAGGTTTTCAGTGCGAATACCATTGGCCGAGCCAGTGCGCTTGCAGTGATTACTGTAGTGCTTACCCTGATTTTGGTGAACCTGCTCTATCGTTCGATCATCAAGCAAAATAAAAAATTCAGCTAAGGATAAGAATATGGAACAAAGATCTATTGTTGCAGTACAAAAAAGTATGAGACATAAACGCTTCATTAAGAAATGGGTTCTTGCCATTATAATCTATGCAGTTGCAATATTCTATTTCTTCCCTATCCTGTATATGTTCTTATCAGGATTCAAGACAGAGCAACAAGCAGTGATGCCGAGCATCTTTTTCAAACCAACCCTTGAGACCTACAAAAAGGTATTGAGTGATCCAACCATGTATCAATACCTACGGAACTCGTTGATACAGGTAATTGGAGGAACAGGCATCAGCTTGTTGCTCGGGGTCCCCGCAGCCTTCACTATTGTGTTTGGAAGACTGAAGAACAAGGGTTCCAACGATAAGTATTATGTTTGGTTCATCATCACCATCTTGCTTCCCCCGGTTGCTGTGCTGATACCCCTATTTACCTGGTACCAGAAACTCAATTTGATCAACACCCCGTATGGTCTTATGGCAGCCTACATTGGTTTCCATACCCCGATCATTGTCTGGATGGTGCACTCATTCTTCTCAGACCTTCCCAATGAGATATTTGAAGCCGCAAGCCTTGATGGATGTACCAAACTCCAACAACTCTATAAGATTGCAATCCCTATGGCACGTACGGGAATCATCTCAGCCGCTCTCTTGGTTGCTGTATTCATTTGGAACGAATTTTTCTTGGGGTTCAACCTGACAGGCAACCCAACGGCAACACTTCCTGTATTCATGTCAAGGTTCAGGGAACAGCAAGGGCAGTTTGTCGCCCAGCTGTCAGCGTCTTCGACTATAGCGGTCTTGCCTGCAATCATCCTAGGATGGATGACACAAAAAGCCTTGGTAAAGGGCCTTACCAGTGGAGCAGTAAAGGGATGAGTGAGAACATCCTTGTCTATGATATTGGGACCTCTTCGGTAAAGACAGCCTTGTTTTCACTTGAAGGAGCTCTTGTATCAGCGGTCAGCATCCCCTACACTACCACCTACCAACGGCCTGGATGGGCAGAGCAGGATCCTCAATCCTTCTGGAATGCGGCCATTGAGGGGACTCATACGCTTCTTGAGTCCCTTGATGCAAAGCCTTCCATTGCAATCATATCAGTGTGTGGGCATATGAACGGGATGTTGGCCATAGATGACAAGGGCTTACCTACCTATCCCGAGATTATCCATTGCGACACGAGAAGTGTTGATGAGGTTGCCTTCATACAAAACCTGTACAGCCAACAGGATATCTATAGGATCACAGGAAATCGAATCGATGAGTTTCTCACCCTTCCAAAGCTTCTCTGGCTCAAGGCCAACCAAGAGGATGCGTACAAGAGGACCCGCTTCGTTATCAACGCCAAGGACTATGTACGTATGTGCCTAATCGCGGTCTTGGGAACAACAGATTTTTCTGATGCCTCCCTGACCGGTGCCCTTAACATCCGGGAGAAGCAATGGGACGAGGGATACCTTGCTTCCCTTGGCATCCCGCTCTCCTTATTCCCTTCTCTTCATCTCTCCACTGAGATAGAGGGCTTCCTTTCAAAAGAGAGTGCGAAACTGCTGCACCTGAGCTCAGGGATTCCTGTCTGTTATGGTGCAGGTGATGCTGCAAGTGCAACACGTGGTGCTATGGTCTCTGATGTAGGTAGTGCCTATATATCTCTTGGTTCATCTGCTTGGATTTCGACTTTATACCCAACTATGGTGGACGACCCACTGATGAGAATGCAGCATTTTTATGACCTCGACGGTAAGAAGATAAACGTCTGTGGCACGGTGCAGAATGCTGGATCTGCACTGCAGTGGGCAAAAGACAGGTTTTCCCCCTCCATACGGTTCGATGTACTGGAACAACAGCTATCCAGATTACCTATGCCCAACCGCGTTATTGCCCTTCCCTATCTCATGGGGGAACGGACCCCCCACTGGGATGCATATGCCAGGACTGCTTTCTTGGGGGTCTCACAGGCAACAACCACTCTTGAAATGACACTCTCCCTCTATGAAGGGGTGGCCTATGCCCTCTATGAGACCGAAAAAGTATATGATGATCTCAAGATTCCCATAAAAACCTTGACCCTCTTGGGAGGAGGAGTGAAAAGCACGTTCTGGCTTGAGATGATC
Organism: Sphaerochaeta sp.; assembly: GCA_003446545.1. Taxonomy (GTDB): domain Bacteria; phylum Spirochaetota; class Spirochaetia; order Sphaerochaetales; family Sphaerochaetaceae; genus Sphaerochaeta. The sequence continues at coordinate 681 of DMAO01000290.1, read as the reverse complement.
GCATCGGTCTTTGGAAGGCCACTGTCAGTTCATCCCCACTATCAGAACGGCACATCCTTTGGAGCTGCGCTGTGTGCTATGGTTGCCAACAAGACTTACGCTTCGCTTGAGGATGCTATAGCATCGGTCTCTCTTACCTTTCATACGATAGAACCAGATATGCACAAGCATGAGATCTACATGCAGTATTATTCCCTATATACAAAAATGTATCAGTCACTGAAACCCCTGTTTTCTGACATATACAGGCTAAACAAATCGTACGAGGAGGATTTCTCATGAAGATGATGAAAGCACTGGTCATCGAGAGACCAAACACAGCAATAGTCAAAGAGGTTCCTATTCCAGAAGTTGGAAAAGGAGAAATTCGCATAAAGGTACAGGCAAGTGGAATCTGTGGGACAGATATCCATATCTACAGGGGAGAATATCTGGGATCGTATCCTACCATACCAGGTCATGAATTCGCTGGGATTGTTGATGCCGTAGGTGAAGGTGTCACCCGGTTTGCCCTCGATGACCATGTGGCCGTAGAGCCCAATATCAGCTGCAACAACTGTAGTGCATGTTTTTCTGGCCGTCCCAACTTTTGCGAGAACTGGCAAGGGATAGGCGTCACTCGAAGCGGCGGATTTGCCCAGTATGTGGTGGTTCCTGAAACCGCCGCTTTCTCCATCGGGA
>DMAO01000271.1 GCA_003446545.1 Sphaerochaeta sp. | reverse complement strand
TGTGAAACCTGAGGTAAACCTAAAGTTTTACGTGAAACTTTTTTGGACCACCTTCTTTTTGAGTCTCTTCACCTTTGGTGGAGGGTTTGTCATTATCTCGCTGATGCGAAAAAAGATGGTTGTAACGCTCAATTGGATCAATGACGAAGAGATGCTTGACTTTGTGACCATCGCCCAGTCATGCCCCGGTCCCATCGCGCTCAACGGATCGTTGATGGTGGGCTACCATCTTGCAAACATCCCCGGTGCCCTTATAGCGGGCCTTGGCACCATTCTTCCTCCTATGATCATCCTCACTCTGGTAAGCCTCGGGTATGAAGCGGTTAAGTCCAGCCTGTGGATAGCCGCAGCCTTCCATGGGATGCGCCCTGTTGTGGCTGCAATCGTATTGCAGGTAACCTGGGCACTGCTCAAGCCTGTATTGGGAAAAAAGAGGCTTTTCCCCATACTCATGTTCCTTCTGGCGTTTGTCGCCCTCTATTTCTTCAAGGTTAATATCATGGTGGTCATGGTCCTTTGTGTGTTTGTTGCTGTCATAGTGAGTCTTGTCGGATTGAAAAAGGCAGGTCTCCAATGAATATATTTCTCCAACTTTTTTTGAGTTTCTTTCAGGTCGGACTGTTCAGCATAGGCGGTGGTTATGCGGCCATCCCGCTTATCCAAGTCCAGTCGGTCGATATCAAGGGGTGGCTCACCCTTGCGGAGTTTGCTGATTTGGTGACTATCGCTGAGATGACCCCAGGTCCCATTGCCATCAACAGCGCAACCTTTGTGGGCATGAAGGTGGCAGGTCTTGGCGGCGTGCTTGCGGCAACCCTGGGAAACATCCTACCCTCCTGCATTATAATGATCATCCTTGCCAAGCTTTATGAGAAGTATAACAAGCAGACCCTCTTGAAGGATATTCTGGAAAATGTGCGTCCTGTTGTCGTTGCGGCTATCTTTACTGCGGGCCTCTCGCTCTTGCAGCTTGCCATAGGTTCTATCGCCTTGGGCTTGGAGGCTTTGGACCTCTTTGCCATCATCGTCTTTGTGTTAGCATTCTTGCTGTTGAACAGCAAGAGGATTAAGGTCGGTCCGATTCTTCTCCTAGTGGTAGGGGCTTTGGTGGGCATAGGCTATGCTTTGATCCGTGGTATGGTCTAGGGATCCCTTCTTTTACAGGTTTTTTCCCTTTCACTAAACCCTATTTGCCTGTATCATTTGTCATACGTTCCTTCTTCGTCCCATGACTTTTTTAGAAATGGTTCGTTTTTTTCTCTATTAAGGGGTACTACACATGATACGAATCACAAAGAGAGTCTTTACCGACCTCGCTATCTGGATGATGGGCTTTGGGATCCTGGTTGGACTGGTCTTCCCATTCTTCATGCTCTTTTTGGGCATGGAGACCTCTATGGCGATGTCTTGGTGGTTCTTTGCAGTCTGCATTCTGGCAGGCCTTTCTGTCGGGGCAATCAACATCCTGTTGGCTCATCGTATTGTGGGAGACCGTCTGAACTTGCTTGCAAAGCACATGAAGGACATAGAGAACCATCTCAAATCCATCACAGGGAAAGAGCAGGGCATGAACTGTACCCGGTAAATTGTCATATTCCTGTTGACTCCAAAGATGCCATCGGCACCAGTAGCCTTGCCTTTAACAACCTTGTCGACACCCTATCCAAATCTATCCAGATAGAGATGGACATCAGGGCCTATACCCAGTTGCTTTCCACCCATCTGGAGACAGACCAACTCTGTCGCAGTGCCCTATTAGGACTGATGGAGATGGTGGGATGTCCCTCCGGGGCTATCCTCATCGAAGAGGGTGGGGAGTTGCGTGTCTATCATACGGTAGGGCTTACCAAATCAAGTTCGCTGAGCTCCAATCCTCTGGTCCTCGACTCTATGCAGACGCTCAAGCGCAATGTCATCAATGTTCCAGAGAATGTCATGCTCGAAGGCGTGATGACTTCCTTCCGCCCTCACCAGATCATTGTAGAGCCCATTGTCTACAAGCAACTGCCCCTAGGGGCCGTGGTGCTTGCTTCCAATGAAGCCTTCCCGACAGAAGTGCTGGAAAACCTAGACCTGTTCGGAACCAGTCTGGCCCTTGCCCTGCATAACGCTATGACCCACGACCAGGTGCAGAAGCTCGCGGCCATCGATCCGCTGACCAATGTCTATAATCGCCGATTCGGGCTCTCCCGCTTCCATGAGGAATTTGTCAGGGCAGTGAAGCAGAACATAGCCTTGGCAGTCCTGATGATCGACATTGACCACTTCAAGCAGGTCAACGATGTCTATGGGCATACTGTCGGAGACAGGGTACTCAGAACCATCTCCACTACTACCCGCAGCCAACTGCGTGAAGGGGATGTTCTTGTCCGCTTGGGAGGGGATGAGTTTATGGTCGTCCTTCTGGGTGCTTCAAAAGCCGATGCCATGGAAGTGGGGGAAGCGATACGGCGCCAGATAGACGAAAAGCACATCAAGTACGGCGAACAGTCAATCCATGTGACCCTCAGTCTTGGAGGGGCCTCTTTCCCCGAATTGGACGTTGAATACGAAAAGGATCTCCTTGAAGCCGCTGACCAAGCGTTGTACAGGGTCAAGGAGTCAGGAAGAAACAAGATGGCGTTCTAGGGGATACGATCTATCGTATCCTGGTTGGTCCTGCCATACTTGTATCGCTATAGTAGGGGATTATCTGTATGTATATCCAATGCACCAAAAAACTATCCGAACACCTCGGTCCGTTGTGTTCGAAGCCTTCGACTCCCTATGTATCAACCTATTGCTGGCATGCAAACTGTTTTGAACTGTATGGCTTACAGTATGTGATGTTTCTCAACGATACTGGGGATGAGGATCTTCTCATTAAGGTGGAGTCCTTTCAGGATTTTGACAAGCAAGTGGAACTTGCTCTTCGTTTCGAAATGGAAAGAAATGGCCTTACTGCCGTGGAGATAGCCAAGTATATGGAAGACACTGGACCAATTACCTTTGTGCTTACCCATGATCAAGCTCTGGTAGCCAGATTGAACAAACGTATTACAAGGCTGAAGGAGTCAAGATCTCCACAACTTCTTTTCCCTGGTGCATTTCCAGGTACAGGTAACGAAGCTGCTTTTGAGAATTCCTTGGATGCTGTTATTGATAGGGTCTTTGATAAGATTTTAGGAGACTTGGCTTATCCTATGTCAAGGAACACGGCAAAGACAAAGTCCAAAGCACCCAGAAAGACATCTTCGACATCTGCTCTGAGCCTGGATAAAACCCCAATGGTCGCCCTTGATGCGGAGTTGATGCTGTATAGGGACGAGAAGGTGACTCGAAGTTTCCTCGTTCCCCTGGAGATGGACTTTGGAACACTCAGTACAATCCTTCAGATGGGCTTTGGATGGAGCGAGAGCTCCGATCATGAATTTCATCTGAAGCGTGATACCATTCGTATTGGTGCGGACAGGAGTGATATGTATATGCGGCTCATGTTTGAAGGCAAGCATACGCAAGTGCTCATGGAAGGGGAGACGGTCCTTTCTGACTTCATCCCTGGGGTACGGAAGATACAGTATCATTTTGGTTTTGACCGAGGTTGGTTGCTGGACATCTCAGTGAAGAAGGCCACTGGTTTTGATGGTGGTCCCTATGTGGAGTGTACAGGAGGACAGGGGACTACTCCACCCGAGGATTGTGGTGGCCCTCCCGGGTATGATGAGCTGTGTGAGATCCTGGATGACCCTACCCATGTCGAGTATGCAGAGACAGTAGAGTGGATACATGACAATCGCAATGCCAAGTTTGATCTGAAGCGTATCAACACGGAACTGAAGAAGCTGAAATTTGTTGATATCACCCGCTAACCATACAGGATTCCTTGCCTTGCTTGGCATGCCATGGTAGGCTTCATCTACTAGGAGATTAACGTCATGTATATCCAATGCACCAAAAAACTGCTTGCCAAACTTGAACAACCCTATGGGGTGTTGCCCAATCCTCCTGAAGCATTTTATTGCTGGCATGCAAGCATATTTGAACAGAGGGACATCATGTATGTGGTCATGATGAATGACCTTACCGGCGAGGAAGTCTTCTTCGAGGTGGAAACGTTTAAGGATTTCAACAAGAAAGTGCTCTCAGAGATACGATTGGGGATGAGAGACACTGGAGCCTCTGCAAAAGAGGCTTCAGCCTACATGAAAAAGGCAGGACCTCTTACTTTTGGTCCCACAAGCGACCGTTCAATGGTAGGAGAGTTGAGTGGGTTTACCAAAAGGATGAAAAAGTTCGTCGATATGATGGAAGGCTTTAAGGAAATCCTCGATGACCCTCAGAAGCGTGAAGAACTGTTCGCTGCTGTAGATGAGATGTTTGAGATGACGAAGCCAGCCCTACAGAAATCCAATGCATTCGTTGGAAAGGACGAGATCACCCCAATGGTCGCCCTTGATGTGAAGTTGATCCTCACCGGCGATAAACAGGTGAAACGAAGCTTCCTAGTGCCCCTACACATATCCTTTGCCACCCTCCATATCATCCTGCAGATAGGATTCGGTTGGTATGATAATCACCTCCATGAGTTCAGCCTAAAGAAGGATAGTGTGACCATTGGCATGAAACTGGGAGACATGGGCATTGAAGAGGATGATGACGATATGCTCGATGAGGAGGAGACGATGCTATCGGACTTTATCCCCAGCGAACGGAGTTTCAGGTACCTCTATGATTTAGGTGACCTCTGGGAACATGTCATCAAGGTCGGAAAGGTTACGACTGTCAAGGGTGGTCCCTTTGTGGAATGTACAGGGGGGAAAGGCTCCACCCCTCCTGAGGATTGCGGTGGTGCTGTGGGGTATGAGAACCTCTGTGAAATCCTGGGCGACCCTACCCACGAGGAGTATGATGAGATGCTAGACTGGGCAGGTGACGACTTTGATGCTGGCTTTGACAAGGCCTTCATCAATGAGGAGCTACAAGAACTGCAGTTTGTCCCCCATCCTAGCAGATCATGA
>DMAO01000158.1 GCA_003446545.1 Sphaerochaeta sp. | reverse complement strand
CTACCTTGTTGACCACTGTCCCGTCAAGGCAGACAAGATCTGATGCAGTCATATATTTGGTGATCTTCCCCTCTGCAAGGTAATGGGCTCCCATTCCATCGGTGATGATATGGGCTTCAATGCCCATCTCAAGAAGGCTGGGATAGGTCAGACGAGATCCCTGCAGGTAAGGTCGGGTTTCATTGACCAGAACGGAAATGCTTTTCCCCTGCTCTTTGGCGTAGGCCAGGCTCAAGAGGAAGGTGTGCTCTGCAAAGCAGGTGGTGAGGATTACATCAGCATCTTCAATAAGGGTGCTCCCGATCCTACCCATTTGGTGGTATACATCATCATACACTCTCTCTTGCGAATCCACCAGCAGGTTCAGAAGGCGGACAAATTCCTCTACTGGTACCTCTCGCTTACAGAACGGAGAAAGCTCCTCCAACAAGGCTAGCATGACCCTTCTCATTGTGGTGTTGGTCGGCCTTGCACTAATGAGCAGTCCTACCAGTCTCGTTAGCTCCGCAAAAGAATACGCATACCTCTGTTGCTGCATCCCGTCAGCAATAAACCTGAGCGTGGTGAATGCTACCTGCAAAGGTCCACCCCCTTGGGTCACCATAGCCTTCAGTGCAGTAGAGACCTCCTCGACGGATGAACACGCTTCAAAGCGCTTCTCAAAGGGGAAAACCCTACGATCCCCAATTTGGACGGCTCCATCAGAGATGTGACAGATATTCTCTTTTCTCAACAGGTAGGGGAGACCTATCATCATCTGTTCCAGAAGCTCAGATGGTCGGCTACGATAGCCTCGATGAGCTTTGCATCGGTAACTGGGCCCACTATCTCTATATCCTTCTGCCCATGTTCAAGGACTTTGTCTGCAGGAAGATTAAATGTGGGGTTCTGCTCATCGCTACCTGTAAGAGAGAGAAGATGCTCTTCGGAGATGCCAAACACCAGACGCTTTACATTGGTCCAGTACATTGAGCCAGTGCACATCACGCAAGGCTCTGCGGTGCTGTAGAGGGTACACTCAGAAAGGAATTCAGGAGTGTATAGCTTTCCAGCCTTGAGCATCAGGGCTATTTCTGCGTGCATGGCAGGCCCTCCCTCGTTATGGGCATTACCCTGTTCAAGCAAAATATTGCCATCCTTGTCTGCAAGCAAGGCTCCGAAGGGATGGCTTCCCTCAAGTTTAGCCTGGTGCGCTATGCGTACAGTCTCGCCCAGAAGCCTGATATCATCTTCTGTTGGTTTAATTTTGGTTATGCGTGGCATGGTATATTTCTCCTATGTGAAAATACCCTATCATGAGTTACTGTTGTTGGCAACAATAGCCAAGTTCCCAAAAAAATGAGCCTAAGGGCTAACCCTATGTATTGTATGCTATTGTTTTTAATGAGAAACTAGTACAGAGAAAACAGTTGTTGACGATTTGAAGAAGAACTCGTACATTAAGTAGTATGTTGCCGAAAAGGCAATAACTGCATTAAAAGGAACAAACATGAACAAGAGCAAAATTGCAAAAATTACTGTGGCACTTCTTGCCATGGCTCTCATCGTCCCCACCCTATTTGCCGCCGGAATGAAAGAAAGTGATCCTCAGAGCGTGACCGTAAGGATCATCAGCGTTGAGCAGGAAGGGGCTTCACCTGTGTTTACCGTACGCTCTGTCGATGCCCAACAGTTCATCATCAAGGCAGACAAGAATACCGAGAGTAGTTTCCCTGTATCAGCTCTCCAAGCGGGGGATTATATTGAGGTAGTCTTGGATATGGATACGGCAACCAATATCAGATACATCAATCCCCTGGTATCCATTGGAGTAATGGATGTCTATATCAGTGATGCTGAAATGACCTCCCTTGCCACCCTGAATGAACGCTTCAGCTATACCTATGGGTATCTGCTGCTACAATCCTTTGCATCACAAGGCCTTTTCTTCGATATTGGCTATTATGTGAAGGGGGCCCTCGATGGCTATGCATCCTCAATGCTTGAGGAGCCGATCGGCTTTTACACCCTTGAAGAACTCTATGCCAACATTGAAGAGTACCAGAACACTATCTGGGCAGAGCAAAAAGCTCCCCAAGCTTTCACCGAAGGCTTTGCAGATATTGCCGATGCAAACACCCTTACCAAACCTGAAGATCTCATAAGCTCGTTCAGCTATACGTATGGATACCTGCTTGCCTTCAACATGATTGGCCAAGGCATTGAGGTTGACGGAGACCTGTATGCTCAGGGAGCACTGGACTTCGCCAGCAACAACAAGACCCTGATGAGTGATGAGGAGATGCAGACAGCCTTTGTCGAGTACCAGAAGGTCGTAGAAGAGAAGTATGCAGTGTGGCTCGAAGAGGTGACTGTCACAAACCTTTCTGACGCTGAGGCTTTCCTTGACTTCAACAAGAACAACAATGAAGATATCGTTGTGACACCTAGCGGCCTGCAGTACCAGGTTCTCAACGCAACAGACGGGCCAAAGCCTACCGCTATGGATACCGTAGAGGTTAACTACCAGCTGCAGATGATCGACGGCACAGTCATTGAAAGTTCTTATGACCGTGGCGAGACTGCCCACTTCCCTGTCACCCAGGTAATCCCCGGTTTCAGCGAAGCCCTGCTTACCATGAATGTCGGTAGTGTCATCCGTACCTGGATCCACCCAGACCTGGGATATGGAGCCAACGGAACAGAGAGCATCCTTCCCAATTCATTGCTCGTCTTTGATATTGAGCTAGTCGGAATCGACAAATAACACTGCTTGCAAGCAATAATAATGGTCCCTTCTGGGACCATTATTGTTGTCTCTGCGTATGGAACCTATCGCATTTTATTGCCGTACATTCTCTTGTCTATAGGTTGAAGATTACCTTCTTCACGACCCCATCATTTGCCATCTGCATGGAATTCTTATAGGACTCGCCCTCGTGCAAGATTACAAAACGCCCTTCTGTAGCCATAATTACCACACTAGGTGATTCATTCTCCTCTAAGGAGAGAAGCTCCTCCCCTTCAAGGATGCAGTGCATCTGGCAAAGTTCAGATTGCCTAATCATGCTGTCACTACCTGTTAGATAGGATTGCACTTCATAGGAAATTCCATCGACCGTATGCACACCCAGCTCATCCTGATAGGGAAGACTCCTATCCATGATTCCTATAACCCTCTTCAAGGAGGGGTAGAGGCCCACATACCATTCTAGGTTTTCCAAGATATCAAAGAGCATCAGATACCTTTCCCTCTGTGTTCTTTCCAAAGCTTCTCAAAGGACATTATCTGATGAGCACACCCTTCGATACCGAGCTTGCTTGAGTCAATACACAAATCATAGGTCTTGCACATACCCCATTTGCGGTCGCTATAGTAGTTATAGAAGTTTGCCCTCTGCTTGTCTGCCTTAAGACAGGTATCCTCAGCCTTATTCTCGGGCACTTCATACACATTGATAGCCCGCTCTATGCGCTTATCCAAATTTGCATGAATAAAGATGTTAATGACATTGTCCTTATCACGCAAGATATAGTCGGCGCAACGCCCTACTATGACACAAGGGCCTTCTTCTGCCAGACGCTTGATCGTCTTGCTCTGTATCAGGAACAGCTGATCATTGAGAGGCATCTCAGTGACTCCCAGAGCTCCACTTGCCATGGGGTAGTTACCCATAACCAAAGAGTAAAAGATGCTGCTTGTAGCCTTCTCATCAGCGTTGGTGAATAGAGCTTCACTCAAGCCGCTGTCTTGTGCGCTAATGGCGATCAGTTCCTTATCAAAGAAAGGGATGCCAAGTTCTTCAGCCAAATTGCGCCCGACCTGTCTGCCACCACTTCCGAACTGCCTGCCAATCGTAAATACTGTATGATTATCCATATGCAGGTTCCTCCATTTGTTTCAGTATACCACAACAAGGGGAAAAAGCAAAAGTGACTTACCCATCAGTAAAGGCCGATGGGCTTCCTGCTTCCCAGAATACTGCATAGGAACCGAAACTTTGGAGAGAACCCCCTTTCTGGTCAGACAGGTACTTTGCATGCTCTGTTGGAGATGCCTCTACG
>DMAO01000298.1 GCA_003446545.1 Sphaerochaeta sp. | reverse complement strand
CATCGGATAGTGTGCATAGAAGAAGGGAGCGAGATAGGTCCACTGGAAAGTCAGGGCGGAGAAGGAGCCGATAGGAAGGGGGATGGTGATTCCTGCTTGGAATGCCAGCATGTTCCTAGGCGCTGTAAGCATGGTCTTCAGGCTACCGATCGTATGTAGCTCAGTAGTACCGATGCCACCATAGAGGCGGACCTTGTTTGCAAGGGTGTAGTTGAAATCGACCCCTGCAAGCATGTTGTCGATATCCCCCAGGTTGTTCTGTTGGAACATGTAGATGGAGAGGGGGTTCAGATACCCAAGTTCAAAGCGTTTCTGCCAGACTACTGATTCATAGATGGATAGGGTTAGGTCCTTCGTTGGATTGAGCTCCACCCTTTGGGCACTGAAGTTATTCTCAAAGCGGTAGTAGGGTTTGTCATCGTAGAAATAGTCAGAGAAGAAGGCTTTTTCATCATCACCCTCTCCGATAGTCGATACGGAGAACTTCCCCAATGACCCATTGAGGACGATGAAATGTAGCCAAGGAGTGAGATCAACCTGAAGCTCGATCCCATCGATGGTACGTGCAGAACCAGAGAGCTGCAGATTATTCAGCCCGGGACCCCAGTCGCGCTTGATAGATCCCCACCTAAGATGTACCGCCCCATCAAAATAGGTGGCACTCAACTCAGGGGAGAGAGCGAGACCGGTGTAAAACCCTGCAGTGGGGATCGTGCTGATCTGTTGGCCACCCTTGCCAAGGAGCATATAGAAGCCCTCCCCTTGGATGGTAAAGTCTGTGGGAAGGAAGACATTGTTGTTCAGCCTGTCAAAGAGCATACCAAAATTCATATTGAAGGAGATATTCTCTCCCAAATCCCCCTGTAGGAAGGCAAACAGGGAGTTCCTCGAGTCATACTCCTGTGTAACCACACTGAAGGTCTGTGTTGTGGCAAGATTGATCCCCAGGGAGGCTCCGATCTTTGTTTCAGGATCATAGGTACGGAAAAGCCCGGTTGACAGCACATCCTCTATGGGAGAGGGGGCCAACCCATACGAGCTTTCAAACTCTTCTACGAGAGAAGCAAGCTCTTGCTTTTCAGAAGAAGAGAGCTGGTCTTCCTGGCCTTGGATCTCTGCAAGAAGGGTCATGACCTTCTTTGCACTGAACGGCCTCGCAGCGACCTGCCTCCCGATAAGGCCTCGGATCTCCGCCACATCAAGGATCCTGTACACCCGGTGATCTACCGGGATGGAGGAATGAATTGCAGAAGCCAAGGGGAGAACCCCCATGACACACACAAGCACAAGAGCGAGTAAGGTCTTAAACCAAGTCGTATTGCTCATGCTCTACCCTACTGCCTTTCGACAGTTTCTAGCTGTCTGACAAACCACCCCTGCAAGGCGGTTATCCTACGTAAGAACGAAGAGGGAAGGTCAACTGAAATTCCCAACACTGAGATTTTTGGATCCCTGTCCTCGATGGTCGTCAGGGCCATCAACAGCAATCCGTCATCCAACAAGTATGTGGCCATGTCGATGGACAGCTTCCCTTTGGGAACTGCTGTAAAAATGCCAAACACCTTTAGGGAGCTGATATTGGTAATTTCTACAAAGATCTCACGCTCACTGTTGGTGTAGGTGTGCAGATAGCGGTTTCCACCAAACGAGGTGTCTTTCTGATACACATAACTTTGGGAAGTAAGAGGAAAACTTGTGGCTATAGGATCGGGAAGAAGTTGGTTGAGGTTTTTTTCATCTTCCATGTAGGAAGACTTCTCAATGAGCACTTTGGGCTTGTTGCCAGCCCGATGGGAGATATACATCAGCCCTTCCTGGGTGGAAATCGCCCGTATCGCATTAAAAACGGTGAGTTGCTTCTCTTGGATGTCCATCTCCTTTAGCTTGGGCCCATAGGGTATGTAGCTCACAGCCGCTATGGAAAACCCATTCTCTGCATCCTGGGCTAGAACAGAGCGTCTGAGTGCCTCTGTCCCTGGAACAAACAAGTGTGTGATCCGGCCTCCGCCTATTGTCCTGGAATCAAGAATCTCTCCCTTTGCCAACGCTTGATACGCAGCCTTATCCAAACCAGGGAGGGCCTGCTCTACCTCAGAAAAAGCAAAAAGGGCTCCAAGGGAAAAGAACCCGATACCGATACAAACAAAAAACTTTTTAAGCATCATTAACTCCAATCTCTAATAGGCATTCTCATTGAGAAAACCTTTTAAGAATGTAAACAGTACAATTTTTATGTCAAAAAGAAAACTCCAGTTGCGTATATAGTACAGGTCAAACTCAATTCTTCTCTCTAAGGAGGTATTGCCCCTCCAACCATTCACCTGTGCCCAACCGGAGATGCCGGCCTTTGCACGATGACGCATCCTATAGCCTGGGATCTCGCCATTGAACTTCTTAACAAGCTCCGGCCTCTCAGGACGGGGGCCGATAAGGCTCATAGAGCCCCCGAGGACATTGAATAGCTGGGGCAGTTCATCAAGGCTTGTCTTGCGCATGAGCCTGCCGATTTTAGTGACCCGCTGATCATTCTCCTCTGTCCAGTGCTCCGTATCTTCAGGAATGTCTGAACGCATGCTCCTGAACTTGTACATGGTAAAGATATCCTCATTTCTGGTGATCCTCTTTTGCTTATAGATGACCGGGCCAGGGGAGGAGATCTTAATCAGAAGTGCCAGAAGCAGCAATAGGGGAGAGAGAATCAGAATGCCAAACGATGCTGCGACCACATCAAACAGACGCTTGGCAATCCTCTGGAAGACACCAATGTCAGCTGCATTCAGATGAAGCATGGGGATCCAATGGAAGTCAGAAATCTGGGTGCCAATATACGATTCGGGAAGCGCGGGCAGCATTATGACCTTCTCATTCAACAAATCCAATCCTTGGGCAACCATTTTCTCCTGGCGCTCAAACTCTGTACCGGGATAGCCTATAACTACCAGGTCAGGATTTGTTGCAGTCACCACTTCCCTGAGGGTTGGAAATATGAGTTGTTCACTCCCCCCAATGGGCTCTCCCATACCATCATACTGACCAATAATCTTGATACCCTGCATCTGGTTGCTATGGAGCGCTCTCTCATACTCGGCAAGTTTTTCACCAAAGCCGACCAGCAAGATTCTTCTGGTTAACCTGCCCTTGGCGTACGCATCCTTGATATAGGAAGAGATGACAGCTCTTTCAGCGACCAAAAAGACGACCGCCATAAAAAAATGGATAGCGATAGCTATTCGGCTTACCTTTTCAGAAAAGAGAAAATACAGCGTGATGACAAGAAGAAGGAAGGCCTGGTACGAGCTCTTGACCAGCTTGGTAGTCTCTTTCCGCCAAGAGTGCTCAAGCTCTTCCACATACAGATTATTTCTGCTGATAAAGAAGATATACATGGCAATGATAAGGGGCACGAGTTGCAGAAACATTTTGAACGAGCCCAACATACCTTCAGGAACGACATAGAACCTCAGATATCCTGCAAGTATCCATGATGCGGCTATGGCAATTGCGTCTGAAATAACTTGTATCCCTATAAGCAAACGCTTCGATTTTCTCATTCTTCCTACCCCTCACCCATAACTGATCAGAAAATATTGCATCAATGTGCTCAATACCAGCCCGACAATCATATTTGAAGCTTCTTGATCCCAGGATATTCTGGTATTCTCTAGAGTAAAACTCTACCAAAAAGAAACTATCAAACCATACATACATAATTGTAGGCAGATCTATTGATAGTAAAAATCTTTTCCTTTTCATTGAATTGCACAATTCGATGTATATAGTACCATCATTTGTCTGCTTTCGGAACTACAATTAACATATAAACACAGAATACCACAGTATTTTACTCTTACCCGACGTGCTTGGGATTTTCCTGCAATGAACTGTACTATATGCTCAAATATGCAAGTGATCATCGTAGCGGTCGCTCAGAATCCTTCTGCAATACGAGTCCTTTTGCTTGAGAATCTTTGACCCTCGGGTAATCTTGCAGAGAGAAATCCCATGATTGGCAGCTATCTCACGCTGCGGAATACCTCTGTAGAGGTCTTTCATCAAGTTCCAACGCAAGGCAAAATCCTTCTGCTCGCTGGGGGTGAACACTTCCTCAAAAAGCTTACGCATCTGCATCTCATCGGCTGTCTTGGCAAAGATTTTGATTAGGTCTTCCAAATTACTGTCCATAGCATCTACCCTCCTGTGAGTTCATTGGTAATACTACTGAGAGAAACGACAGCGGTCAAGCAACGTCATGGGCTGAGGCAAAGCAGGAACTCTTGTCCTGCACCTGCCTAATGGATATTTCTCATGTTCAGTTCTCGGCCCTTCCTCTTCGCTATGTAGCCAAACAGCAGCGCTTAGCGTATCATAGGCAGAATATGGATTGGCCTGATGGCCATCCCATCCCTCTCATGGAGACAAAACTTATGAAGTACACCCCATTCTTTGAAACCAAACTATCCCAGATAGCCTTGGGATGCGACCACTACGGCGCAGCAATTCCAGAAAAGA
>DMAO01000137.1 GCA_003446545.1 Sphaerochaeta sp. | reverse complement strand
CTCAACGATTCGATCGAGCTCTCGCTTACTGGCAAGTGGTTTGATGCAAGGTGACTACTGCAGTTCCTTGCCCAGCTGCTGTATCTCAGCTATGAACTGACCTAGGTCATCGAAGGCCTTGTACACAGCTGCGAAGCGGACATAGGCTACCAGGTTAACCTCCTTGAGTTGCTTGAGTGTCTCGTCCCCGATATCAGATGAGGTTATCTCGCGCTTGCTTCCCACCTTGAGCATTATGGCATCCTCAATGTTGTGCAGCAGTGTCTCCACCCTGTTTTCACTAATGTCCAGCTTGTCTGTGCAGGTACGTATGCCCCGGCCTATCTTATGCAGGTCAAAGCGTTCGCGTCTGCCGTCCCGCTTGATTACGATCAGAGGCTTGTCCTCTATATGCTCGTAGCTGGTAAATCGGTAACCGCAGGTATTGCACTCCCTTCTTCTTCGTATGGCTGTTCCGCTGGCATTCTGGCGGGATTCCAAGACCTTGTCATTCATCTCTTCACAATGGGGACACCGCATGACGTTCCTCCTGTGAACAGTATAGCTATAAAATGGGTGGTTTTCAATATCTAGTGGTATTTCAGTTTTATCCACTGAAATTACGAGAGAGATGAACACTAGGCACTGTCAAGAACATGAATACTAGTAATTTTTATGACAACGATTAGTGTATTTTATTGCACAGATTCGCACGATGTTGTTGTAATTATCTGTGAATTGTATCTATAATAACATAAGTCAAGGAGTCAACAATGGCAGAGTCTGTAAGCAATTGCGTCAAACGAATCGTGGACAAGTCTCCCTTCATACATGAGATGCTGATCAATGGCATCCTTTCCTTCAGCAATTACGCCCAGGCAATCCACTCTGAGGTGGAGAAAGCCTATGGCAAGGAAGTGAAGAGCTCGGCGATTGTCATGGCCTTGAGACGCTATGGGGAAGAGCTGAAGATGCGTACCATGAAGGAAGAGCATAGCAGTGTCGAATACGGCATCGTGATGAAGACCAACATCTTCGACCTGAACCTGGTCAGGCGGGACAGTTTCATCAGCAAGCTTGGCTCCCTCTATGGCCAGGTTTCCACTGAAAAGGGTGATTTTTTGAACATCACCATAGGAAGCCATGAGGTCTCCCTTGCAGTCAGTGAGAAGTATCGGAATCTGGTTACTGATCTCGCCAAGGAAGAGGAGGTCCTCAATGTGATGGAGGATCTGGTTGCCCTTTCACTCGTTTTCACAGGAGCTTTCCTGCAAACACCGGGGGTGGTCTACGAGGCGGTACGCCGTCTTGCCTGGGAGCAGATCAATGTCATAGAGATTGTCTCCACCATGAATGAGCTGACCTTCGTCATAAAGCGAGAAGACTCCATGAAGGCCTTTGATGTCCTGCAGGGGTTTCTTGGTGCAAAATAAGACGATTACCCTGATCACAGGAGCGTATAACAGCGGAAAGACCACAGCCTTGCTCGCCTACCTCAAGGAAAAAGACTATCCTGAGAACCATCTTTGTGGCTTCGTTTCACTTGCCAAGGCAGAAAAAACCTGCTATAGACTGAAGGACCTCTTTTCAGGGATTGAGCAGGTGGCACTCAGCGAGCAATACATGAGCGCAGGGCGTAAGGTGGGCAGGTTCTTTGTCGATGATGCTGTCTTTGCCTGGGCAAACGCCCAGATTGTCGAACGTCTGGGCTGTGCAAGGCTTGCCGTCTTTGATGAATTGGGAAGGTTTGAACTTGAGGGTAGGGGCTTTGACCCGTCCTTCAGAAGGGCACTTGCAACCGCAGATTTGGATATTGTGGCCACAGTGCGCCAGATCTTTCTTCAAGAGGTCATAGATTACTATGCACTGGATACGTACACCCTGAGCATACGTCAGGTGTGACTACACCCGAGGATGGACGAAGATGAATGAACTCCTATGGTTTTTGCTCTTGGTATTGGATTTTGTAGCGATTATGCTTGCCTTCAGGCTTTGGGGAAAACTGGGTCTCTACATCTGGATTCCCATCAGCATCATAGTTGCAAATATTCAGGTCACCAAGAACGTGGTGATCTTTGGCATTGAGGCCACCCTTGGCAACATTGTCTATGCTACCAGCTTTCTGGTCACAGACATTCTCAGTGAGATCTATGGAAAGAAGGAGTCGGCCAAGGCTGTCAAGTTCGGCTTCTTTGCCCTGCTTTCGATGACGATTCTCATGCAGGTGGCTCTTCTGTTCGAGCCCTCATCCTCAGATATTGCACATCCGGCACTCTCTACCATATTCGGTCTCATGCCCCGCATCGCCCTTGGGTCGTTGGTGGCGTACCTGCTTAGCAACACCCATGACATATGGGCCTTTGCCTTCTGGAAGGAAAAGAAGCCGGGCAGGGGATACCTCTGGCTCAGAAATAACTTCAGCACCTTTGTCAGTCAGCTCATTGATACGCTGGTCTTTACCTTCATCGCCTTCTGGGGAGTATACCCCACATCGATATTGGTCCAGATACTGATCAGTACCTTTGTCCTGAAGTGGGCTGTTGCTATCTTCGACA
>DMAO01000006.1 GCA_003446545.1 Sphaerochaeta sp. | reverse complement strand
AGAAAGGGCTGCCCATTCGAAGCGTGAATGAAGGTTGTGCCCACCGGTGAAGATATTCGGACAGGGTATCTTATGCTCATTGGCCATCCTGGCCCCATCGGTTCCTCCTCTGATGAGGGCCTCCTGAAGATCCATTTTCAAGCGTCTTCCAGCCTCGCGCAGATTGGTCATAGCGATAGGCTTCTCCTGAGCAACCATGGCCATGTTGAAATAGACATGTTTGGCCTCAACGCTCACCTTCCCCTTGGGATAGAGGGCCGCTGCACTTTGGGCAAGCAGTTTAAGAGCCTCGATACGCTCTTTGAGGATATCGATATCAAAGTCCCTGAGGTAGACGGTGAGGTCGACTTCAGTAGCATTGCCCTTGATGGTATGGGCACAGTAGTAGCCATAACGGCCGTCGGTGGCCTCTGGGCTCTCTGCCTGAGGCAGGGCGTTTATGAAGTAGGCAGCCATGGTAAGGGCATTGACCAGCCTGCCTCGGGCAGCCCCAAGGTGATAGCTTACGCCAGAGAAATGCACATTGACGGTGGCTGCATTGAAGCACTCGCTCTCTATCTCAAAGCGCTTGCCCCCATCAATGGTATAGCAGTATGCACAATCGATTTTGTCATACGGGAAGGTGTCCATCCCGGCTCCGGTCTCCTCATCACTGGTAAAGATGAGTTCCAATGGCCCATGTTTGCTAGTCGGGTCATCGCTGAGTTCTTTTGCAACAGCCATGATGGCTGCAACCCCAGCCTTGTCATCACTACCGAGCAAGGTCGTCCCGTCGGTGACGATGAGCGTCTCCCCCGTATACTGTGCAAGCTCCTCGTTATCTTCAACCATAATCGTGTACTCTTCGTTCAAGGGAATATCAGAACCATCATAGCCTTCAATGACTCGGCTCTTCACCCCATTGCCTGGAACATCGTCAGCAGTATCAACATGTGCCATGAACCCAATGGTAGGGACTTCATAGTCGAGGTTGGAAGGAATACGGGCGATGACCACACCATGGTCATCAACAAGTATATCAGTGTGACCCATCTGTGTAAGTTCAGATACCAGTAGGTTCAACAGGTCCCACTGGCCATCGGTGGAAGGGGTCTTTGTTGCGACGACAGTGTCGTCACTCATGGTGTCTATGGCCACATATCGTAAAAATCTCTGAAGGATATCTTCAGCAAACGTACTTCTCATTGCATATCTCCTATGATCCCATTATTCCACAAACCTAACCAGTGAGCAACAAGCAAAGCAGGCCAAGCAAAAAAGAGGCCCTCCGAAGAGGGCCACTATACCAAGGAAGCTGCCTAGACACTGAAATTATATTTCTTAAGCATAGGCTTAACCATATCGATGACGTTATACAGTGAAAAGACACAGATGACGATTCCTGTCACGACAAACCCCCGCTTTAGCGTAGTGCCTACAGCGATCATGCTCGATGCCAATGCATAGGAGACCTCAGGTTCGGTAGTTACTGAGATGAGCCATTCATTGAAGGACGCGTCCAGTTCGCCTCCAAACTGATAATATCGCCAGATGGACATAACTGTGCTGGCAACAACCCCAGAAGCTATGGCGATTGCTGTTGCTGCTGAGACTTTGCCCCAAAACACAACGGTAGGGATGCAAGCATAGACCACCCCAGCAGTAAAGAGCACAATCGATCGGGTCAGAAGCTTCTGCATATCCTTCCAAAAGGGGGCTCTCTGTGAAGGGGAAAGAGCCCTGGAGAAGTGCTCAGCCTCAGCTAACATCAAAGATCGGTTCTCGTCCAGCTTCTGTTCCAAGGAACCCATCTCCTCTTCACTAATCAGGCCTCTGGCAAATTCAATCACCTGCTGCGCTTGATTCTCAGAGTTAACATCATTAACTGCATAGCAGAACTCCAAATACTGCCTACCCTGCTCCTCGCTGAGCGTGCTCTGGACAATATCAGAACCCGTATACTCGGCGGAAGAAAGTGCGCGAGAAACATCCTCCTCCAAATACTCCCATACCACATCCTTCTGCTCATCAATGATACGGGCTACTGTAGGGAAGAGCTCCTTATCCGTAATTTTCGCCTTGGTTTGCGCCTCCCAACCTAGAGAACACCCCGACAGGGGGATGACCAACATGACCAATACCATCCAATTAAAGGTGTACTGCATCTTTTTTCCCATGTGACACTCCTTTTTGCTTCTTGCCCTGACGAATCTATCGCTTCTCCTCACAGGCTGGGGATGGCAAGGAATTCCCACCCAAACAGAAATACGATGCGGAATTTTGAACGGTCGGCAAACGTACGCATAACAAGAGCATACTCAGATTCGAAAACCCCACTGGGGTCTGCGATGACGAGCCTCGGTTCAAAATAGAGGGATTTGGTACTATGCCAGACATACCCAATGGCGACTTCATTGAGGTAGAGGATATCCGTCTCTGGCTTGTCAAAACCACTGAATAGGCCCATCTGTATCAGAGAGATAGAGAGATACAGCCCATTCCTGAAAGGATGGTAGTCAAGGAACAGGCCAAATTCCCAGAGCCTTACCTCATTGTAGAGCAGGTCGCTGGTCAAGGAGATAGGGATGCGAAGGGCGAACTCAGTATTGATGTTCACCTTAAGATCTGCCGTTGTCTGCAGTGTAGGCAGAAACAGTGCCTCCAAACCCCTGAGGTCAAGCCCCAGAGAGAGCGTACTCCCCCCCTCTGCCCACACTGTGGTGAGAGTCAAAGCCAAGACTATTGTCAGTAGGGTTCTTTTCATCACTCACCTCTTGACCCTCACCCTACCACCAGCCTGCAGAAGGTTGAATTCTTCAAACTTACTACCCCAAACTGTGAGGTAGACTCTTAATAATTGGGTCCACTAGCTATTTTTCACCAAATTTTGAGGTACCAAGGTGGATAATTCCCTTTTTTTTTCTCTTGTGGTAAACTTGTAAGGAAATTGCCTTCTTTTTTGTTATACTTGTAAGGGCAAGGAGCTTTGTGTGAATAAAACTTGGTCAAT
>DMAO01000184.1 GCA_003446545.1 Sphaerochaeta sp. | reverse complement strand
TCCAAAGTATCACCCAAGATATCATCATGAGACTTTGGAACTTTGGAAGTGCCTGCTGTAGATGTAGCGGCTTCTCCCGATTTTCTTTGTTTTCATCCTACTTTTCCTAATCTTACCCCTTCCCTTTTTCGAGCACTGCTGTACAATACTCCTCATGGAAATCACCAAAGAGTTCAAACAACACTGCATTGCCTTCAGTCAAGCCTATGAGAGGTTTGAACAGCTGCTATTTGATTGGGGTGTAGAGAGCAAACCCCTCATGAGAGAGGTAAAAAACCATCTACTCTTAGAGAGGGATGGAGAGTACCCACTAGACTATTTCAGGTACAGTGCACCGGCATTAATGCTGCATAGAGTGCTCACTGATGGCAAGATGCTCAAACGCTTCCAGAACACACAGGAAAAGTTTATGGTCTCACGGGAAAAACAGGTCCTCTCCTGCCTGCTTGAAAGGCCTGCCTTCTGGTGCTTCTTCACTATCCTAGAGATATACGAGGAGGAGTACGCCCTTATCGAAGACCTATATAGTGGAGAGACCCACCTAATGCACTCCCCAAACCTGTGTCTCAGGAAAAGGATGGATGGGTCCCGGCCAAAAAGCTACCTTTCCCTGATGATGTACACTGGACAGTGCCTTGCGAATATTGGCCTGCTCAGGAGCTACACCCTTAGCAAAACCGACATGTGTTTCTACTGTTCCCTGTTTGCTGGCAGTGAGTCTGATGATGAGACAACCCTTGGCGAAGTCATCAACGACCATTATAACGACTTCTTTGTCTTGGATAAGACAAACGCAACAACAAGGGTCATGCATGGGGAGTACGAACTAAGGCAGACATGGCAATCATTTCATCTCGAGGATTTTGACATCAATCGCCTTGGAGGAACCTGGACATCCACCCAGGTAGGGGCCTTACGCAAATATACCCTCGTTACGCACGACCAGAGCATACAGAATCTTCCCAACGGGAATATGCTTAGCTCAGACCCCCCTCTTATGAAAGCCCTGATCGTCAGGGACCACGACAGTGGGGATATGGGCTTCATGACCACCTCAGAGCCTGCCCATGCGTTGTATAAAGCCTTATTTGAGCATGCATATCCAGAGCTTGCCCTGCCTCAGGAGCCTGAGGTCTCCATTCCTACCAGTCTCCTGTTTCGCATCGTCGATGTAGGCCTGCCCCTTCCTTGGGGGAGATTCGAAGTAATCATGAAAAATATGGATGACATGCAACCATAAGCGGCAAACAAAGAAACCTATGAAAAAAGAACCAACCACAGACTATCCAAAGGGGGAAAACTCCATGATTTTTCTCTGCTCCTCCAGGAGACCTTGGAAATCTAGGAAGCAATAGCAGAGGTCCCTTTCGATAAGGAGGCTTTCTGTGAACGTACCGGCTTTACCATGCAGGAAGTGGAGGCTACCATTGAGAACATATTCCGCTTTGATTCTGACCTGGAGGATTCCCTTCTGCTTGAAGTCTTTGACACAACAAAAACCCTTGAGCACTTCTCCTCTCTGACAGGCGGTTCATCAGACAAGGGGAGACAGGATTTGGGGATACTACGTCTTGTTCTCTGGCACCTTCGATGAGGATATCGCCTTCCTCCTGATGAACGCGTAGTTCTGAATCCTCTTCTACAAAGGTAGGGATTGGGTCCCTGTTCGTAGCTATGCCAGCGAGATGCTCAAGCTCTTCATCGAACCTATGCCATCAGGGGAACTGATGCGTTCTACAGCATGCCCAAACCTTCAGAGGATGGGATGTTTAATGATTAGGCTTTGTGATGATCGGTTCCCCTTGCCTATCAGCAGATACAAGGGCCTCTACAGCTTAAGCGACTTTGCTGGATCCTGTTTTGAAGTATCAAGGAAACCAGCATCAACAGAAGCTTCTCCGAGGTGGTCCCCAGTGGAGGAGTCAAAGACCTCGAAGTGCGATCTATGGAAATCATCAAGATACCAATATCGGTTGGAGGCCTTCTCTTTGTAGATTACGCTACGTTTATTGAATCTGCTGGTCCGAACAAATCGTGATTCGTCCTCCAGAAAAAACTGGCACTGCAAAATTTCCTCAGTATCAAGCAAGCCACTGATATCATCTCCCCAGACATTAGCCAGGAGGCATGTCTGCACACCTTCGTCCTTATATATCTCCAAAGGGATCCAGGGCTTCAACCAAAGTGAGCTTGTCTGAAAACTCAACAGGCATCCATGCCTTATGGCCAAATAGTAAAAGAACTCGGAACTAATCGGCTTTACGCCGAAGAGGAGAACACGCTCTCGTGTGATTTCATTCAACTCCACTTCATCCAGATAATCAATGATCGGTGATCGATCATTGACTTCCAACAGGAAAGCCACTGCGTCCCTATACTCAGGAGACGATGCTTCATCATTCAAGAATACACCTATCGTATAAGTACCATCGCCGATGATACATTCCCGTATTCCAACAGGATCATAGCATATCTGTATGTCAGGGTCTTGTTTTGCAAGAGAAAGCTTGTTCATTCCACGTATGACAGCAAGAAGCATTTCCTTGGCTTCATAGCACGTTGATGCAGGCAGGCTGTCAGGATTTATCCCAAAGAGCAGCATATTACAACAACTCTCTCTTGTCGACTATGGACTGGTCAAAAAACCCTGCAGGCCACATGCTCAGCCGGCCATCCTGTGTTACCGATATCTTCTGGACAGAGGAAGGCGTTTCATAATCCTT
>DMAO01000091.1 GCA_003446545.1 Sphaerochaeta sp. | reverse complement strand
GGTTGTACGTCATCCTGATACAACGTTCCTTCTTGGTGGTCACCAGCCTGATGGCAAAGGGTTGTATGATGGGAACCAAGGCCATATACGAGTAGGCGGCAATGGCTATAGGGCCTATATACTTGCTCCCAAGGACTTGGGATACCAGAATCGAGGTAGGCCCATCGGCTGCTCCGATGATGCCGATGGAAGCGGCGTCTACCAGGCTGAAGCCCATCAGGGTTGCCAAGGAGATGGTGGCGAAGATGCCCCACTGTGCAGCAGCCCCAAAAAGAATAAGCTTGGGGTTTGCAAGCAAAGGGCCAAAGTCTATCATCGCACCTATACCGATGAAGAGCAGAAGCGGCATAGCTTCCGCTGACTCTATTCCCATGGTGAAAAGCCAGTCAAGGATTCCCGTGACCTCACCGATACCCTGCATGCTCTGTGTGATGGCGCCAGAAAAAGGCAGGTTCACCAGTATCGAACCAAAGCCCATAGGAAGCAGCAGAGCTGGCTCTAGCTTTTTGGCAATTGCCAAATAGATGAGAAGGAACCCAACACCAAACATACAAAGTTGCTGCCATGTGGTATTGAGCATACCCACCAATAAAAAACTCATGGAGAACCTCCAGAGAATCAAAAATAGGGGGAGAAGTTGACTTCGCCCATAGGCTATGAAGCTCCCCCAACACCAATCAATCATAATGGGAGAAAAGCCCTAGGTCAAACAGATACGGTACAAATACCAAAGAGAATATATAGTACCAGATTGCTTGCTATCGGCCCATCCAACCCGTATAATGCTACCATTCAGAGAGACCATTCGCCTATGTGCAGGAGTTGACCATGTGGGACAGCAAATCGTATACCCGGCGTTTTTCACAATCACTACAAAGTGGGGAATATCACCAGCTAAGGGCCCTAAGGGTCTCTGTATTCCTTGATACGCTCGACCATATCCATAGTGAGCAATACCTCAGCCAGAGGGGAAAGACTGTACTCCTGCCATGGGACCAGAGGCTTACCAAAGAGAGCGTGCTCTATACAAAAAAGTTGGATGTTAGCCCTACTACACCTTATGAGACAGAAGTTACCGTACGCAATGCTGACTGCCTTGCCGTTGCACAAGAGGAGAAGAACAAAGCCCTAGTTCTCAATATGGCAAATGCAAACACCCCAGGAGGTGGGGTTGAAGGGGGATCAGGGGCTCAAGAGGAGCACCTGTTTCGCTCTTCTAACTACCTACTCTCCCTATACAGCTTTCACGACAGACTGTCCAAACAGTATGGTATCATCAGGGCGAAGCAATCGTACCCCTTGCATGAGGCATATGGAGCTGTCTATTCGCCAAAGGTGACCATCTTCAGGGGGAGGGAAGAAGAGGGATACCCTCTTCTCGACCAACCGTACAAGGTAAGCTTCATCGCTGTCCCAGCCATAAACAACCCGCCTCTTACCCAAAATCCAGAAGGCCTGTATGAGATGGGGAAAGAGGACCAGGCTCTTACCAAGGAAAAGATCAGGACAATCTTCAAAGTTGCAATACAGCATAACCATCAGACTCTGATCTTATCAGCAATGGGTTGCGGGGCATTTTGCAATCCCCCCAACCAGGTTGCCCGCCTCTTCAGGGAGGTTCTTCTTGAGAAGCCCTACAGAACTGCTTTCTCAAAGATCATCTTTGCCATAAAGGACGACCACAATACACACAAGTGGTATAACCCCGAAGGTAACTTTGCTCCCTTTGCTAGGGAATTCAAAGACGGATTACTATGATACAGGTGCGCAAACTAGCCAACAAAGACCTAACAAAGGTGTATGAATACATACAGAGCGAGCCTGAGATAAACCTCTTCATACAAGGGGATCTGGAACTCTATGGCCTCCAAAGCCAGAACATTTCACTTTATGCCATCGGTGAGAGCTGGGACTGTATCCTGCTCAAGTACTACTCTGACTTCATCCTCTACAGTAAAGGCCCCACATTCAATGCCAAGGCTGTTGGAGCCCTACTTGCAAGGCAAGAGAAAATTCTGGCCATCAGTGCGAAAGAGTCCTTACTCAAGCAGATTCAACCTCTGTACCCGACAAGGAAGATCCAAGGCACCTACCTGTGCCGTTGTAACAAGGCAAGTTTTACAGCCAAAGAAGTGAATACAACACTGCCCACACGTAGGCTCACCAAAGAGGATGCCCCTGCCATTGTAGCCCTGTACCAACAGATCGAGGAGTTTGCCCAGCCCTACCTGGACCATACGCAAGAGAAGCTTGCCGAGATTACCAACAACCTCGAACAGGGAGGAGTTGGCTTTGGTCTGTTTGAGGGTAACAGGCTAGTATCCAGTGTCTACACCACAGCCACCACAACAAGTGGGGCCATGATCGTAGGGGTAGCGACACTGAGTGAAGCTAGTAATCGTGGGTATGCATCCACCTTGGTCAGCGAGCTCTGCTCTTTCTGCTTTGAGGGCGGACTTGAGTTCCTCTGCCTTTTCTTTGACAACCCCAAAGCCGGGACAATATATACAAGACTGGGCTTTGAGGTGGTGGACAGATGGGGAATCATGAGGTTCTAGACTACAGATCCAGAATAGTCTTCCCTGCATAGACATCATCCCAGTTCTTCCTGAAGTCGCCCACTGCCTTCTGGATGGAGGGCATGTCAAGGCCCGCGGAAAGGATCTCAGGGCGTACTGTGCAACACCCTGCCCCACTGGCATAGGATGTGGTGATTTCGGAAACATTCTTGAAACTTGCCGCAAGCACTTGGGTATTGCTGGTATTGGTCCAGAGCAAGCTACTCAATTCCCTGATGACCCGTGGTGCATCAATGTCATTGTTGAGCATCCTGTCATAGAAGACTGCCACATACTTAACTCCGCTGAGCATTGCAAGGATGCCTTGGATGGTGGAGAAGACTGTTGTGGCGGTTATGTTGAAAGACCGTTGTGCAAGGACTTGGATAGCCTTGAGACCCTCTTCTGTCACCGGGATTGAGATGTAGGTGCCTTCCCCAAGCACTGAGCAGATCTTTTCTGCCTC
>DMAO01000337.1 GCA_003446545.1 Sphaerochaeta sp. | reverse complement strand
ATGACGGCGGCCACTGTCAAGGATTCCTTCAGGATGGCCCTGCTGATGTGTGGTAAACCCGATGCCATAGTCGTAGATTTCAACGAGAAATTAGTTTTGCCGATACCTGTCAGTAACCTTTCTGTTGCCTAGAGTTACCAATCAAGAATCGGCAAAATCTTTTGGCCTATAGTCCCATAAGACGCTTGAGAATCTGAGGGTCCTCCCAATCTTTGCTTGTCCCAACCACGTTAGGATTCGCTTTCTCCACAGCTGCGGTGATCATGGCAAGATTGGCAGTGGCGTAGTGTGATATGGTCGAAGAGTCAGCATGACCGAGGAATTTGGCCACTTGCTCCAAAGGCATCCCGTTCAGGTACAGGTGCATGGCACGGGTCGTCCTCATCAGATGCGGGTGTATTCCAGGTGGAATCTCGACACATGTCTTTATTGCCTTTTCCCCATGCTTCTTGAGCAATACGGCAATTGCATCTGTGGACAACTTCGAGGGCCCATTTCGCTTCATGGCATAAAACAGCGGCCTCTTGGGATTCTTCGTAGCATGAAACATGTGTATGTAGGCATTGAGATGGGCTACAGTCTTCTCCATCAACGGTATCAGCCTGGTCTTGTTCCCCTTGCCCGTAAGCACTACATAGCATGGGGAGACTTCCAGATGGAGGTCTCCAAGCTGCACATCAACCAATTCCTGTACACGGCATGCCACATCATACATGAAGATCATTATCATGCTGTCCCTTCTTCCCAGCCGTGTACTGGTATCTGGAACCGACAGCAAAGTCTTGAGAGCCTTCTCTGAAAGGTATTCCACAGGCTTTTGCTCTTCCCTGGCTTTGGGTATGTTCCTGATGGATTGGTAGGTGGCATAGAGGGGTACATACTCATCAGCACAATAGCGGAGGAAACTTTTCAGAATTGAGAGCCTGAGGTTGCACGTAGTGTCCGCAAGCTCTTCTACCAGATGCATGTGTGCCATGAACTCCTTGACATTATCCCTGGTGAAATGATCCAACGAAAGAAGTGAGACCTCAACTTTCCGTTGATTGGACATATATGATACAAATGAGTACAGCCCATACCGGTAGGTCTCAATCGTCCCTTTGCTCATTCTCCTGACATCCTTCATATAGACATCAAAGTAATCCGTTACAAGACGCCACAAGTCAGCCTTTTTAGTCTTAGCCATGGCTCACCTCCGGCAGGTTGTCCCCAAGCTTCCCATAGAGGTGCTCAAAGACAGGAAAGAATTCAGGGACCCAATGCAGGTAGTACTCGGTGTCTTCAATGCAAGAATGACCAAGATACAGCCTGAGATAAGGCAGCAGGGCATACACATCCTTTCCATCCTCAATCCATCTGTTGATGTTTCTGAATACAAAATGATGCCTGAGGTCATATAATCTTGCATTATTCCCATTGGAGGACTGCCCTATGCCGGCATCCTTTAGGATATGTTTGAATGCGATTGAAGACGAGGCGCATTTGTAACAATCATTGACTTTTGTAGGAAAGAAATATTTCCTTTCTGGCAAGCGCTTCTGCATGATGAGGTCATATTGCTTCAATTCCAGTAGCAACAGCTTTCCAATTGGCAACCTCCTGTCCCTTGATGTCTTTGTTCCCTTGATATCTAGCCATCCAAGTTCCAGGTCTACATCCCCAATCAGAAGGGTCCTCGCTTCTCCCGGCCTGAGCCCGCAGCAATGGATGGTTGAAAATAGTTGTGGCAGCACATACTGTCTGCTCATTGCACCGGAAACCGGGTGAAGAGACCCCATTACCTCATCAGAGAAGAGTTTTCTTAGGTCATCCTCAGTAAAGAAATAGGGGACATACCCAGGAGCTTTTGGGCAAATGCCATAGGGGAGGACGTATTGGTCGCTTTCCCCGATTGATTGGAGGTATTTTCCCAGATGTCGTACCAACTGGATTCTAACGACCTGGCGCTGGACGGACTCCTCATCCAACCTGCATATCCACCCGGAGAGCCTCTCCTTGGTGAGCAATGGGGGATACTGATGTGAATCCCAATAAGTGTCGAACATCTTTGTATAGAACAGCAAGGAGTCAGACTTGTGGGTAACCAAATAATGTTCATCAAATTCTTCTATTCGTGAAGTCATGCTACTGATATAGCTCATAGCGTTGCCTCCTTGTAGTAAGGTTCGAGGCAACAAGGTCTGAGCTTCTCATATTCTACGGTGGCATAGATAGTGGTCGAATCCATGTCCTTATGGCCGAGCATGTTGCTGATGGTTCCCAAAGGCACCAAACTCAGCAGCTGTTTCGATGCTGCATGATGTCTCAAGAGATGAGATCCTTTTCGTTTGGAATCCCGAATCCCAAGTTGGGCAAACACCTTTTCTATGATTTTATAGATTGCAGTATGCCCTTTCAGTTGGGGGTGGGGTGTACGAAGCGATAGAAACACATACCGGAGATTGCTTTCAGGTCGTTCCCCCAGCAGGTATTGCTGCATGCAGTTGCCTATGGCAGGCAAGAGAGGGAGGACCAACAGGTTCAGGGTCTTTGACTG
>DMAO01000302.1 GCA_003446545.1 Sphaerochaeta sp. | reverse complement strand
CAGGGCAAGCCCTGGAAACAGGAAGCGTTGCCTCCTTTTCTGGCCCAAGGGGCGGGGTATCTCACCTTGCTTTCCCAGCACTCGCTCGGTAATAGAATCATAGTAATGCTTCCGCTACTCTCGCTTCGTTGGGGAATGAGACACTAGGGAGAGAGCCTTCTCTCCATTCAGACCATCCTTGCAAGCAAAAAGCGCACCCTCTTGGATGCGCTTTTGACCGGAGAGGGATTTGAACCCCCGACCAGTTGCGTGTAAAGCAACCGCTCTCCCACTGAGCTATCCGGCCGACTTGAAAGAAAGTACCATGAAGGCACCATAGGTGTCAACTATGAAGAGGATAATTGCCTATCCTTTCTCGTGTTTGACAACTCTTCGCTTACGGGTACAAGGACTGAAAAAGGAAGCCCGGCAGGACTTCCTTTCTTAGAATATCAAATGTATTGTTGCTCTCATCCAAAGAAAGTCTTCATATGCATGCATGGATACAGGCTAAGGGGGGGGGTAATTCAGGCCTTGTCAGGCGATTTCACCCACCTTCTCCCCTACTTTCTGGGCAGATCATTCGCATCCTTGAGCAGGACATCATGGCTGCCTCCTTCCACAATGGATGTGGAAGAAACCAGAGTCAGCTTAGCCTTCTCCTGCAGTGCCCTGATGCTCAGAGCCCCTGTGTTACACATTGTCGAACGCACCTTGCTCAAGGAAAGCTCCACGTTATCCTTCAGCGGACCGGCATAGGGCACAAAGGAGTCTACCCCCTCAACAAAGGAGAGTTTGTCATCCCCACCCATATCATAGCGTTGCCAGTTGCGTGCCCTTGCTGAACCTTCACCCCAGTACTCCTTCATATAGGAGCCCTTGACGTTTACCTTCTCTGTCGGGCTTTCGTCAAACCTGGCAAAATAGCGACCCAGCATCAAAAAGTCAGCTCCCATGGCAAGGGCCAGGGTCATATGGTAGTCAAGGACTATGCCCCCATCGGAACAGAGGGGAATATAGATGCCTGTTCTCTTATAGTAGTCGTCCCTAGCCTTGGCAACCTCGATTACAGCGGTGGCCTGACCACGGCCGATGCCTTTGGTCTCACGTGTAATGCAGATTGAGCCACCACCGATGCCTACCTTGATGAAGTCAGCCCCGCTTTCAGCAAGGAAAAGGAAGCCCTCCCTATCGACGACATTTCCGGCCCCGACCTTCACCTTTTCCCCATACTCCTTGCGGACCCACGCCAAGGTCTTCCTCTGCCATTCGGTAAACCCCTCTGAGGAGTCGATGCATAGCACATCTGCTCCACTATCCAATAAAGCCGGAATGCGCTGTTGGTAATCTCGCGTATTGATCCCTGCCCCTACCATATAGCGCTTACGACTGTCCAACACCTCATTCGGGTATTCCTTATGACTTTCATAGTCCTTACGGAAGACAAATGAGCGAAGGCGATTCTGTTCATCAACGATAGGCAGGGAGTTGAGCTTGTGTTCCCAGATGATGTCATTCGCTTCACTGAGGGTAACCCCTTCCTTTGCATAGACAAGACGGGAAAAGGGAGTCATGAAGGAGGATATGGGGGTATCCATGGCCATCCTGCTCGGTCTCCAGTCGCGGCTTGATACCACTCCCAGCAAGACCCCATGTTCAGTTCCATCGCTGGTTATGGCAATGGTATTGTGCCCGAACTTCTTCTTCAGTCCTATAAGGTCATTGAGTGTCTGGTCCTCACGAAGATTGGAGTCGCTGGGGACAAAGCCAGCCTTGAAGGCTTTTACCCGTGCAACCATTGCACACTCGTCCTCTATGCTCTGCGAGCCATATATGAAGCTCACTCCCCCTTCACGGGCAAGAGCCCTGGCCATGGACACGCCACTGACAGACTGCATGATCGCACTTGCCATGGGGATGTTAAGAGAAAGCGCAGGCTCTTCCCCTTTGGCATATTTTACCAAGGGAGTGCGCAAACTTACGTCTGAGGGAATGCAGTGTTCGTCAGAGTAGCCGGGTACCAGCAGATACTCACTGAAGGTGCGTGAAGGTTCATCAAAGAAATATGCCATGCCAAAAGATCTCCTTTCAGGTTATGACAACCAATACTGCACCATTATTTGGCTTTGTACAAGAATCCTGCAACAAAATCTTTTGGTTTTGTTGCAGGATTCTTGTTCTCTCTCACTTACCTATGCATACTATCCTCGACAAGCGCTCTGTCATCGCCTGCACTCAACAATGCAGTTCTCCTTACCGGCAAGCTGGATAGTAAGAGTATCCCCCTTTGCTGATATATCTCCCTTCTTCTCTCCAAGAACTTCTGTTACCCCGAGCATAGTGTTGGGAATCCTAAGTGTTGAACTCTCTTCGTTCTTGTTGAGCACACACAAGACAGCTGTTTCCCTGTCATAGCGGGCAAAGACCAGACTATGTTCATCACAGGTGAGAATCGTATGGGAAGAAGCTTGGAGCATCTTCTCATAGCGCTTCCTCAGGTCTCCCAGTGAGGCATACAACTCATAGAATCTCATATCCCACGTGGCATTGTCCCATTGCATGGGATAGCGCGAATCCTCTACGCTACCGTAGGGGCCATCCAGACCTATCTCATCCCCATAATAGAGGTTTGGCATACCAGGTAGAAGGTACATCAACATCACACAACCGCTATAGATTGCAAAATCAAACTGGTTGGGTGTAGCGTGTAAACGTGTAGTATCATGGCTATCAAGAAGATTCATCTGCATAGGGTGCATCTGAGAAGGGAGGCTTGCAAGCTGGCTTTCCAAAGCCTGGGCAAGTTCTACTCCGGTATAGGCTCTGGTTGGCTGGGGATTATGGCCCCAACCTTCGGAGATGAAGCGGTCAGTCTCACCCATCCAGGAGCGTAGAGGCCTGCTGCTACCAAAATAGTTCATTGTTCCGTCCCACATGTCGCCTTGTAGGAAAGGAGAGGCGTCTACCCAGTCCTCGCCGACCAGGTAGGCCTGATCGTTCTCAGCCTTTACTGCGTCCCGAACCTCTCTCCAGACTTCCTCACACAGCTGGTCCTCCCCTCTCCTTCCCAAGACAGGGGCGACATCGAGGCGCCATCCATCCTGCAGGTACGGCTCTTTCAGGAATTTGGTCAAAACGGAATCTTCCCCCTTATAGAGGAGTTCCCTGAGTTTTTTGCTAGTGTAATTCAATTGGGGAAGGGTGGGGACATCTTCCCAACATGCCACAGTGCCATCATCATTGAAATAGTAGAACGAAGCTTCCTCGCTCTCCCTATCCTCCTGTGCCCTCTTCAACCATGGGTGTTCAGTCCCTGTATGGTTGAGGGAAATATCCACCACGATACGAATCCCCTCCTCATGCAGTTTCTTCGGCAAAGAAAGGAAGGCTTCGTCCCCACCAAGTTTTTCGTCCACATGGAAAAAGTCACAGCAGTCATACCGGTGCGTAGTTCTTGAGACCCCTATGGGGTTGAGATACAGGACATTCACCCCTAAGGCCTTGAAATGACTGATGGAGGCCTCAATACCTTTCAGGTCTCCATTGAAGAAGTCCAGACATCTCCCCTCTTCAAATGGTAGGGGTTTTTCAGAAAATTCCCTGGTCTGCACGGTCCCCCCATCGAAGGAGTACTGACCATCGGTGGCACCTATAGCAGAGTCGCCCTCTTTGAACCTGTCAGGGAAAATCTGATAACACGTTGACGAGCCTACCCAAGAGACTGGGACAATATCAGGCATAAGGTAAAAACTGTCATAGAGAGAGGGAGGGGAGGCAGTGATGCCCTTTCGGCTGTAGTAATAGGAACGGTCACTGGAGAACAGGACAAAATACCAAAACAGCTTTTCATCAGGCATCTGTATGGAAGCGCTATAGAACAACCTATGACCCTGCTGTTCCACAGAACAAGATTGGGGATGTTCATTCCCATGATGGAATGGAAAGAATGCAACAGAAGAGACATCACTATCTAATCCCACTTGTATGCTGATCGTGACAGAATCCCCTGTTTTGGGATAGAGGGGCTGTACATAGGTCTGAGTCACCGAACTGTCTACTGTCTGTCTCCACATCTGCTTCATGTCTGCCTCCAAAGCTAAAAATCTCCGTTTTCTTGCTAAATCGCTAATTAATAATCTTTTATAATCTTTAGAAAATAAAAGTTGACTGGTTTAGAAAACCGGTTTAGTATCAGTATATACCATGCAAGGTTTGCAATTCAAGCGAAACCAAAGCATGTACAACAAATTGTTCAAAGCTTTAAAAAAAGCATAAGGAGAGAAACATGAAAAAAAGTCTTATCGTTCTTCTCGTAGTATTGATGGCATTCTCAGCCACTGTGTTTGCACAGGGTGGCACTGAGGCCGACAAGGGCTATGACATCTACGTCTACAACTCCAAGGGAGAGAACGCCGCTCAGTTTGCAGAAATGTGTGCAGCCTATGAGGCTGAAACTGGTGTTCGGGTCAAGAACTTCTCAATCGGTAGCGGACAGGACCACATGGAAACCCTACGCTCTGAGATGAATAGCCGCAGCATGCCTTCGATATTCTCCATCCAGGGAATGAAGGAACTTGCAGAGTGGAGCCAGGGTGGTTTTGCCCTTGACCTCACTACCGTCACAACCGGAAACTTTGGCAAGATGGCTGCAGCCATTCCCCAAGGCCTCAGACTTACCTCTAATGGAAAGACCAGCTACGGCATCCCTTACAACGTAGAAGGCTATGGCTTCATCGTTGACCGTGACATGCTTGCTGAACTCTTTGGATCCGCTAACGTTGATGCAGTGCTGGCAGACATCAAGGCCGCCACTTATGGTGAGTGGGAAACCTTGGTGAAGGCAATTGATGCCTGGATTGCTGTTCCTAAGGCAACATCGGTCAAGTTGAATGGAAAAACCTACTCACTGGCTTCCTCGAAGGGTACTCTCAGCGGGAAACTCACCGGCGTATTTGCTGTCATGGGTGCCGAGAAATGGACCTATGGAGATCACTTCATCAACGTAGCCCTCAACGCTGTCTTTGCAAATCCAGTCGAAGCCAATGAGGCTGACGAGGCCAAGATCAAGAGTTTGAAGGGTGCATTGCTCGCCTACGCTCAAGCTCTTGACCTGAAGACCAGTTACCTCGCAGGGGCCAAGGGCAAGGCTGTACGTGGACAGGATTTTGTTTCCAGCGCTAACTATGGGTATGACCAGACTGTACAGATCTTTGCTGACAGCAAGGCCGTATTCTTCAAGCAGGGCAACTGGGCCTTCGGTAACATCGAAGGAGTGAACAAGGCACAGTCAGCAAGACTTGAGTTCGTTCCCGTGAAGATGCCTTACCAGAGCCAGGATGTAAAGAGGACTGACGGTACCACCGTTGCTCAGCTCAACAGCTCCATTCCTGTATTCGTTCCTAACTACTATGCTGTCAACGCTTTGGTTCCCAAAGCAGAACAGCAGAAAGCCTTTGATTTCCTCTACTGGATGAACAACAGTGAAACCGGAAAGAAGTATATTGTTGAGAAATTTGCATTTATTCCATACAATGCCGATCCTGCAACCATGTCTGTTCCCAATAGTCTTGGAAACTCGATCATTGACTACATTGCCAGTGGCAATACCCTCACAGCCCCTTATCATGGAGCCCCTGCTTCCTGGAGTGGGGATGTAGTCGGCCTGAGAGTCATGGAAAGCTATCTCACCAAGAGAAACTGGACCCAAGCCGATTATGAGGCAATTGCAGACTATGCCATCAAGGAATGGATTGCTCTCAAGTAACACCCAAAAACCCTTAGGGGCCGGATTCGCCGGCCCCTATTTCCCAGGAGTATCATATGAATTTTTATAAAAAGTGGTTCTGGCCGTTGGTTATGCCCTCCTTACTCCTCTTTACCATGGTCATTCTCTACCCTTTCATCATGGGTGTGGTTAACTCGTTCTTGGCTTGGAGGGGGACCTACTACTTCGACCCCGATACCGGCACCCGTGCCACAAGCATGTTCAACTCATTTGTAGGATTTGACAACTACAAGGAAGCGTTCCAGGATACCCGTTTCATTTCCGCCCTTGTCTACACTATCAAGTATACCTTCATCGCAGTTATCTTTGTAAACATTGTTGCCCTGGCCCTTGCCCTGATGGTTACCAAAATCACCAAAAGCTCTGGGCTCTATCGGACAGTATTCTTCCTTCCCAACATGCTAGGCGGACTTGCCTTGGGATTTATCTGGCAGTTTGTCTTCCAGATCATCTTTACAGACATCCTGTTTTCCCCAGACGCTCTGTACCTGCCCTTCCTACGCTATATGACGCAAGACTCGAATAAGGCGTTGTTTGCCCTTGCCATGCTCAGTACCTGGCAGTATGCCGGGTATATGATGATCATCTACGTAGCAGGCCTGAACAATATCAGTTCTGACTACTATGAGGCAGCAAGCATCGACGGCTCCTCCTACTGGCACTCCTTTCGCAAGATTACCATCCCCATGCTCATGCCCTCCTTTACCATCGTTTTTTTCATGACGATTGCCAACAGCTTCAAGCTACTGGACCAGAACGTGGCCCTCACCGATGGGGAATTCGGAACGCGTCTTCTTGCAATGCAGATCCTCAGGACAGTCAAGGACACCACACCACCTAACTACGGTAAGGCCCAGGCTCAGGCTGTGATATTCTTCATACTTGTTTCTGTCATAACCCTGACCCAGGTAACCATTACCAAGAAAAAAGAACTGGAGATGTAACATGAAAGAATTAACCGTAGTCACCTCCAAATCAATGAACGCAAACTACTTTCTCAAGAAAAGACTCCAGATGATAGGTCTGTATGTGGTGCTCACCCTCATTGCACTCTATACCCTGGCCCCCCTATGGCTCCTGTTGGTGAACTCCTTCAAAGACCAGAGTGAGATCATCAGTTCCCCCTTGGGATTGCCTTCAGGTTTCACCCTCTCCTACCTTACTAATGCAGTAAAGGAAATCCATTTCTTCAAAGCCCTTCTGGTAACTGCATCAATTACCAGTATATCGGTCCTTCTTATTGTGGTGGTCAGCAGTATGGCTGCCTGGATGATGGTACGGAACAAGGGTACTGCAAGTTATGTTGTATTCATGTGTTTTGTTGCAGCCATGCTCATCCCATTCCAAGCTGTCATGTATCCCCTGATCCAGTTCTTCGATGATATCAGGCTCAAGAGTGCGACAGGTCTAATCCTTATGTATGGGGGCTTCGGGCTTTCGATGTCCGTCTTCCTCTACCATGGATTTGTGAAAGGTGTGCCCCGTGGGGTTGAAGAGGCTGCGACCATCGATGGGTGCAATATCTTCCAGATGTACTTGTATGTGGTCATGCCACTGCTCAAGTCAATTACTGTCACGGTGATAGTGCTCAACTCCATGTGGATTTGGAACGACTACCTCCTGCCCTTCCTGGTAATCGGTAACAGCAGTACCAAGACATTGGTCTTGGAACTGTATTTTGCACGAATCACCGCTGGACAGTTCGGCAATCCATGGCAGCTGATTTTCCCAGCAGTCCTCATCTCAATCATTCCCATCATCATCGTCTATCTCTTTTTGCAGAAATACATTGTCAAGGGGATTAGCGACGGTGCTATAAAGAGCTAAAGAATGAACAACTTCAAGAGCCGATTTGCAGCAAGAAAGTACGAATTGCTATCCCTGTGGGAGTCCTTATACCAGAACAAGAATATCGAGAGCCTCCTTGAGCTGTTCCAGGACAAGGATAAAGGGAGAAAACCCTCCTTGAAGGCTCTCGACACAGAGAGGATCGCACATCCACTGTGGTATCTGGGTTCCGAAATGAGTGGGCAGATGCTCTATGTTGACAAGTTCAACAGGACCTTTGCAGGCCTTGAAGAAAAACTATCCTATCTCACATCCTTGGAGGTACGCTACCTTCATCTGATGCCCTGCATGAAAATGCCCCCTACCAACAATGATGGGGGATATGCTGTACAGGATTTTACTGCTTTTGACCCACGCCTCGGAGATACAAACGACTTTGTGTCCCTCGCCAATGCGTGCAGGGAAAAGAACATCAGCCTCTGTCTTGATTTTGTCCTCAACCACTGCGCCGATACCCACCCTTGGGCCAAAAGGGCCAGAGAGGGTGAACAGACCTATAAGGATAGGTTTTTCTTCATCAAGGACAAGACAGAGGTCGATGCCTATGAGGCCACTACCTCTGAAGTGTTCCCCCAGCAGGCTCCGGGGAACTTCACCTACCTGCCGGAATCTGAAGAGTATGTGATGACCACCTTCAACCACTTCCAGTGGGACCTCAACTATTCCAACAGTGAGGTGTTGCTTGCAATGTTGGATTCGATGCTTACCTTGGCAAACTATGGAGTAGAGGTTTTCCGCTTTGACGCCATACCATACATATGGAAACGATGGGGAACCAACAACCGCAATCTGCCTGAGGTGCACTCCCTGCTGAGGATATTCCGTCTGGCCCTTGAGATTGTGGCACCGCTGTGCGTTATCAAGGGAGAGGTGGTCATGGCCCCTAGGGAGGTTGCTCCCTACTTCGGCACGGAGAAGGCTCCACAGTGCCATCTCCTGTACAACGTATCTCTAATGGTGCAGATGTGGAACTCCCTTGCCACTCGCGATACCCGTCTATTACAGAGAAGCCTTGTCGAACTGCCCACAGATATCCCCTCATCCGCATGCTGGGTAAACTACCTGCGCTGTCATGACGACATCGGCTGGGGTATTGAGGATGAGCATCTGTATCAGCTTGGGTTCTCCCCCTTTGAGCACAAGCAGTTTCTCATATCCTTCTATCTGGGCACCTTTCCCGGATCTTTTTCTAAGGGTGAACTCTACGAGTACAATGACAAGAACAAGGATGCACGAAACTGCGGCACCTCAGCCTCCCTATGTGGCTTGGAAAAGGCCTTGGAGGAAAAGGATGCCTATCAGCAGGAGCTGGCCTTGAAGAGGCTTGCTCTGGCACAGGTGTTCATCTATTTCACCAAGGGAGTCAGTGTGCTCTTTAGCGGTGATGAGATAGCGACTCTCAATGACTATAGCTATCACAATGACCCGATTCTATCCAAGGATAGCAGGAATCTGCACCGTCCCCCGTTTGACTGGCATAAGAAGGACGATGCCAGCCTGTTCCTGTTCGCTACACTCCAGAAGGTAATAGGATACCGCTCTGGCACATCTGATTTTCGCTCTGACTCCCTTGAGGTGGTCATCCCCTCCAATGATGTATCTGTCTTTGCACTCAAACGTGGCACATCTCATCTTGTTCTGGTAAACTTCAGCGAATACCAGAAGTCAGTCATGTTCAACAACTCTGTAATCGGGTATTATCATGAGGTATTTTCACAACGGGAACTCATTCTCGGAAATGAACCTTTCATTCTTGGCCCCTACCAATACCTCTTGCTCAAAAGGATGTAAGCATGGATCTTCCTCAGAAACGACCGACTATCAAGGATATTGCCCGTGAAAGCGGGTATTCGAAGACTGCTGTCTCCTTTGCCTTCAATGAGCCTTCTAGGATTAGCGTCAAGGCAAGGGATTTTATACTTGCAACAGCTGACCGACTTGGCTATATCCCTGAC
>DMAO01000031.1 GCA_003446545.1 Sphaerochaeta sp. | reverse complement strand
CCCACAAGAAGCAGACCGGTGGTTCAGGGCAGTATGCTCGTGTCGCCGGATATATTGAGCCTCTTCCAGAGGCTGTTGAGGGTGAAGATCCTAAGGACTATGAGTTTGGTGATGAGGTCAAGGGTGGATCAATCCCTACTGAGTACATCCCCTCTTGTGATAAGGGTTTCCAGGCTGCCATGAAGAAAGGCACCCAGGTCGGGTTCCCTATCCTTGGCGTCAAGGCTGTTGTCAACGATGGTGCCTGGCACGCAGTTGACTCTTCCGACCAGGCTTTCCAGACTGCAGCACTCAATGCTTTTAGGGATGCTTTCGAGAAGGCCAAGCCTGTTATCCTCGAACCTATCATGAAGGTTGAGGTTGTGGCTCCCACTGAGTTCCAGGGTAGCCTGTTTGCCTCAGTCAACCAGAGACGTGGTATCATTGTCAGTTCTACTGAAGACCTTGCCATGTGTACTGTATATGCTGATGTCCCTCTTTCAGAGATGTTTGGGTACTCGACAACCCTTCGCTCCCTGACTCAGGGAAAGGGTGAGTTCTCCATGGAGCTTAGCAAGTATGGCAAAGTCCCTATGAGTGTTTCCGAGGATCTGAAGAAAGAATATCAGGAAAAGCGTAGGAAAGAGCAGAAATAATCTTGCCTGCATTTACAAATCCCCCCCCTGCAGAGTGACCCTTTGCAGGGGGGGGTGTTTTATTTGGGTTTCCGGTTTGGTGCAAATTCCTACCCAATTGTACTTTTTTATAGTATACTGGGTTCAGAACAACAAATCTTCTGGGAGGTGAGCAATATGGAAATCCAAGAGTTGAACGACTTGAGTCCGCTTCGTGTATTTGAGGAATCCCTTGATGGAGGACTAGGTCGTGGTAATCTAGGCGTACTTGTTTCTCGTCATGGTGTAGGAAAGACAGCGTGCTTGGTACACCTTGCCACCGATAAGCTCCTACGGGGCCAGCATGTCATCCACGTCTCTTTCTCTGGTAACGTCGAGCATGTAATCAACTGGTACAAGGAAGTGTTTCGTGAAGTTTCTGAAGGAAGAAGCCTCGCAGATGCTGCTTCGGTGTACAATAACATTCTTTCAAACCGTGTTGTGATGAATTTCAGTCAGGAGAATGTCACTATTGATAAGGTGCTCTCCAGTTTGGAGACGCTTATCAAGCATGGTTCTTTTAAAGCAGATGCGATACTTTTCGATGGGTACAAACTTACAGTAGCCACAGAAGACGATGTTAAGAAGATTAAGCAGTTCGCACTGGATATGAACTTGGAAGTATGGTTCAGTGTCTCCCCTGTTCGTGCAGATGTGGCCTACGATGAGTTTGGGGTCCCCAATACCATGCAGAAGTACACCCATCTGATTGATGTACTGATCGGCCTCATCTACAATGAGGATCGCGATAAGGTTGTAATGACCTTGGTGAAATCCCACACTAGACAAGAAGGGAAATTAATGGGTGTCAGTCTCGATCCGAAGACGATGCTCATCTCCAAGTAATGTTCAGCTGAGGGCCGCCTAACAAGCGGCCTTTGGTTTTATTGGTAGGCATAGAAGAAAAAGGGGAGCTGCTCCAAACAGCTTCCCTTTCAGCATATCAAGGTATCATACTTTTCTTCTCTCCACTTCCTCACATGGTGGAGAAGGATGAAGATTCGTAGTAAGAATCCTCATCCTCTCCCTATCTCTGGACCTGATAGACAGCGTATACTTTCTCCTAGCCAGCCAATGAAGGTGTAGCTATACAAAGAGGCGAAATATATGCAGTTCAGCCATGGGGTCAGACCCACTAGTAAGGTAGATACCGAGACAATCAAGTCAGAAATATAAAACACTCGGATACTGTTTAATGGGAAGAGCGGGATATATCCTTATGGAAACAAGTTTTATATCATTGGAGAAAAGGTTTTTCTCAAATATGACGATATTGATGTTGCCAAAGAGGATTTGTTTGAAAAGAGAAAATCTAAGATGTTTGATCAGAACAGTGATGAGGATGTGCTATTTGCCATGAGAGAATTACCTGGCTTGCCTGCTAGCCTGTCTTCCTGTATGTTTCCCTCTGAGATGGATGAGCATACGGAGATGTATTACGAGGCAGACTTATGCAACTGGTTTCTTGAGGAAGGGCAGTTCCAAAAAACCCTGTTTAGCTCAGCAGAGGAAGGGGTGATACCCCAAGTCAGGTATGTCATGGAATTCAACAAGGAGTACTTTATCGTTACCCCCAGTGAATTCTCAGTCAGAGGACGCTTCTCATCCATTGAAGCGGCTTTACTGGGTACCGACTATGCTGTCATCGGAACAGAACCCTATGAGGAGATAGATTATGTCAGTGTCTGCTTGTTGGCCCGAACAGCCAATGATGAAGAGGTGGACTATATTGCCGATACTGGACTATTTGATTTCCTTGAAAGTAACGCAGACTATGAAGGGAGTTATGAACATACAAACAGTATTGACGAAACCTGTTCATATGACATCTTCGAGTTTTTTGATGGATACTTTGTCCTTGATTACAAGATGCGGTCGGTTCTAGGGAAATTCACTTCCTATGAAAGTGCGTACGACGGGGCGATTGCGGAGTATGGTGATTACGAAGAGGATGAAGACTGACCACTAAGATATCTATCAGAACTCTAGTACAGGTTTTTACAAATACGTGTGATTAAGCGATTGCCTCAAGAAGCTTCTCTGTATCGTATTTTTTGACCTCCGGCACACTGTCATAGGTCCATCTATAGGGATGGGCGAACATGGCGTTGTGTTGTTTTACGAATTTCCTGATTGACTCTTGGAGTTCCTCAACACTTTTGAAGCTCGCTCTATTTAGCAGTTTCTTGTTGAGGATACCGAACCAGATTTCAATTTGGTTCATCAATGAGCAGTGGATTGGAACGAAGCA
>DMAO01000087.1 GCA_003446545.1 Sphaerochaeta sp. | reverse complement strand
ATTCAACGTATCGCCTCAGGGGCGATAACTGAGCGTGAAAGTACCGCCCTCATCGATGAAAAGGATCCGTTGGTTGCAAAAGCATTGAGGACCATCAGGGATGAGGCGAGCCATGGCATCAGTGTGTCTGATGTGGTCGACAGTACAAAGGTCAGCAGGAGAAACCTGGAGATGCGTTTCAAACGCACTAGGGGAAAGACCCTCTGGGAAGAGATATGTGACCAGCGTCTTCTTTTGGCAACCCTTGCCCTGCTTCACAGCAGGAGCACCATAGCTGACATCGCCAGAGAGTGCGGCTTTGGTTCTGTACATCGGTTTTATACCCTGTTCAAACGCAAGTACGGAACCACCCCCAGTCTTTGGCGTAAGCAAAATACTGTGGATGAATCTTCCCCAAAACACACATCTGTGTAATGATTGTACAAAAGGAACTACTATGGAACTAATGCTTGATACTGCGAATCTTGAAGAGATACAGAGAGGCATCTCCCTCTATCCCATAAGCGGAGTCACTACCAACCCCTCCATCATCAAGGAGGAGAGGGCACAGGACTTTTTTGGCCATATGAAGAGTATCCGTACCCTGATCGGCCACCAGAGGAGCCTGCATGTCCAAGTGGTTGCGGATGCATGTCCTTCCATCATCTCAGAGGCTGAGAAGATCCTCTCCGAGCTGGGAGATGAGACGTTCATCAAGATTCCCGTGACGGAAGAGGGCCTTAAGGCAATCCGTCTTCTCTCTGAACGGGGGGTAAGTGTGACTGCAACAGCGGTCTATACCACCATCCAGGGAATCCTGGCAATGCTCAGTGGAGCTCGCTACATCGCAGTCTACTACAACAGGATGCTGAACATAGATATCGATGCGCCAAAGGTAATCAAGGAGCTCAGTGGTCTGCTTTGGGCCAATGCAGGTTGTTGTCAGGTGCTTGCAGCAAGCTTTAAGAATGTCAGTGAAATAACCACAGCCTACGCCCAGGGGGCAAGCTGTTGCACTGTTGCCCCCTCCTTGTTATCAACAGGGTTGCATATGCCCTCGATAGCAAAGGCAGTCGATGACTTCCATGCAAGCTGGCAGCAGGTGT
This sequence comes from Sphaerochaeta sp., assembly GCA_003446545.1. GTDB lineage: Bacteria > Spirochaetota > Spirochaetia > Sphaerochaetales > Sphaerochaetaceae > Sphaerochaeta. The sequence goes on along the minus strand of DMAO01000087.1, from coordinate 4,050 downwards.
ACGGCGATAAGACCCTATTGGATCTCTAGGTATGGATCTGGGCCGGTATATCCACAACACGCTCTCCTTGTCCCAGGATAAGGAGGGGTACTACCACCTCCAGCGATTTACGGAAAGTCAACGCAAGAGTATTGGTGGCCTGTGTCGCTTTATGAGCAGGACCTCCAGTGGATGCTCGTTGAGGTTCCTTATCAAGTGAAGTTCCTTATCTTTTAGGTGCAAGCGGTTCAACCAGTCCATGGTGCGAAAGGACGGAGGCCTTGCATTCGATTTTCCCAAGCTCTATGGATGAAAAATGGAAATGTGAGACTATTTCGATCTTGTTGATGATTTCTTGGTGGAGTCAATTCCCGTTCGAACTGGAGAGATCAGCACATCGTGGGATAATGCTAAGAAGACCCTTGTGGAGGTTGAACTTTTCTTTCCCCTTACCCATCAGGTGGGCCTTAGGGCCTTTGGCGTTCAGACTGGCAAATAGAGCGGACTATGGGCAGTTTTTCTCAGAATAGTGGGGCAATAGAAAAGGTATCCAAGCTATTCCCCCCTGGTTACCTTTATCGATGGCCTCTCCTGCATTGATCACACACAGGAGGTCTTCTCCGATGGGTTTCTCCACCAGAACAAGAAAGGGTTCAGCCTGTATGCCCGGGCCCTCGAGCCCTATCTGATGTAGGTCTCTTCCAGGAACCTGACAGCTTTCTCCATCCTCTCCAGAGCCGTGGCTATCTTTTCTTTCCTAGTCCCATAGTTGAACCTAACAAAACCCCTATAGGCATCCCCTCCGAACCACGAGCCATCATTGAGGGCGGTATCTGCTCGCAGACCGAAGAAACGGGAGAGCAGTCCCCCACTGGGGCTTTTCTTTTCATCATACAGCTCAGGGAATGCCAGCGCATCCTTTTCGACCAAGGCTATGATCTCAGAGCAGTCAATGAATGCAATGAACGAGGCTTCTGGTCTGATTAAGACCAGAGAGGGTAGCCTTTCCTCAAAGAAGGTTTCCATGAAGGCGATGTTTTCCTGCAAGTAAACCAAAAGCTCTTCCAGCCAAGGCTCTCCCGATTCGTAGGCGGCTAGGGCAATTGTTGTTGAGAAGAATGAGTTACCATCCAGAAAGAGCTGTTCCAGTCTTCGCTTGAAGGCAAGTCTGAGCTTGTCATCACTGAAGATGGAGACAGAGTAGTGTTCCCCTGCAATGTTGAAGGTCTTCGAAGGTGCCATACAGGTAACAGCGGTGCAACCCACCTCCGTCGCAATGGGAAGCAGGGGATGGTGTGTCTTGAAGCTGAGGTCTGCGTGGATTTCATCGCTTATGATGGCAACTTCGTTCCTCTTTGCAATGAGGGATACTTTCTTGAGCTCCTTTTCTGAAAATACCATTCCGGTTGGGTTGTGGGGAGAACAGAAAATCAGGAGCTTGGCTTGCTTGCAAAGCTCCTCAAAAGCTTCCAGGTCGAGGGAGAATCGATGGTTCTTCTCCTCATAGGCCAAGGGCCATCCGATGAGAGTACGCCCAAGGTTACGTACTATCCTTACAAAGGGCTGGTAGGCAGGAAGGGGGACAATGACCCCATCGCCCTCCTTCGTGAGCATTTCGGTAAGCAAGGCGATGCTGGTGAGCATGCCCGGGCAGATGACCACATCTTTACGATTGATCATCCAGGAATGGCGCTTCTCTACCCAAGAGCAGAAAAGCTGTTCCTTATTCTCAACATATGGGTAGCCATAGACACCACTTTTTGCTGTCTCTATAGCGGTCTCCACTACCGTAGGGGGGGCAAGGAAATCCATGTCAGCAACCCAGAAAGGCTCTGCCTTCTCGTTTGCAGCGATGCTCTTGATAGCCTGTGGATTCCATTTGACCGATAGGGTCCCTCTTCGATTCACTTCTTGAGAAAAATAATCTTGATGCATTAGTGTCTGTACTCCACTGTGTAGAGAGAACGCTTGTTCCTATAGCGCCCCTCATGTGTTTTTGTAGTCAAGCCGATGGCATCGGTGGGACAGCGATGGTAACAGCCCAGACACCCTTCACAATTATCGCCGAAAACCGGCTTGCCTTCAACCATGGTAATGTTCCCCGATGGGCACATCCTAAAGCAGATGTCACAAGATGTGCATGCATCGGATACGGCAAACTTCCTAGCAAACAGCTTGGTGGTACTGTGTATGTACCCCATGAGGTGGTTCAAAGCCAAGCGGCTGAAAGGTCGCTTTCCTGCGAGCTTGATAGTCTCACTTTGTATATCCTCTGCAATGAGACGGATGCGTTTGTCGGCCTGGGTATAGAGAGTATCCTGCTTCTCCTCTGGAGGGACAGGGAGCAAAGGTACATAGCCGTCAGGCATTATGATATGGTTGGCATAGCTGTATACGCATCCGGCTTCTCGTAGTAAGACTTCCATGGCCACCATACTGTAGGCTTGGATCTTGTATCGGGTGTTGACCATGAAAAGATACTTGATGGGGGATAAGTCCTGTTTGGAAAAGATATCCTGAATGAAATCCTTCATCTGGTTGGGCGGGAAACCTTTGTAGGTGGGAAAGAGAAAGCCGACACGCTCGGTCATCTCTATTTCCTCTCCTCCAAACAGGGATGGTATCATGCGAACCGTGCATTCCCCAAGCAACTGCGCAATGGCATTGGCAGCATAGAAACTGTTGCCCGTGCCTGAAAAGCAGAATATGGTGGTTATCATGAGTGTTTCCTGGGTTTGAAAGCTTTCAAGAGGGAACAAATCTCAGCTGTGTCCTCTTCACTGATATCCAAATTGGTTACCAGTCGTACTGTAGGACCTTCATGGTTGGCGAGGATACCCACCTCTGAGAGAGCCTTGATGACCTCACCGGTATTGAAGCCAGGGACCGTAAAGAAGATTATATTGGTCTGGATCCCTTCCATATCGACTTGGGCCCAATCGCTCTGTTCCAAGGCTTTTGCAATGGCCTTTGCCCTCCGATGGTCGTCGTTGAGGCGTTCGACATGGTGCTCCAGGGCATACAGGCCTGCAGCGGCTAGGATACCTGTCTGTCTCATCCCTCCACCCAGTATTTTCCTGACAGTCAGTGCCTTGTTGATGAAGGCCTCATCACCACAGAGCAGGCTTCCTACAGGACAGCCCAGACCCTTTGAAAGACAGAAGGTGAGGGTGTCTGCATACTTTGCGTAGGTCTTCACAGGAATGCCCATAGCCTGCTGGGCATTGAATATCCTAGCCCCGTCCATATGGACTTTGAGGCTATGTGTGTCTGCGAAATCCCTAATCCCCTCTAGGTTTTCCAGAGGATAACAGTAGCCTCCGATGGTATTCTCGACCTCAATAAGGGTAGTTGTTGCCATGTCATACTCACCACTCTTTACCTTGCCCTGCAGATGTGCTGCTGATAAAACGCCTCTGGGAGCTTCTATGGCGATGGGTAGTACTCCAGCAATGGATGCTACGGATCCTATCTCATGATGGAGGATATGGCTGTTCATCGAGGTCAAAACCTCGTTGGACCTTCCTCCATTGAGGTAGAGGGATATGAGATTGCCCATAGAACCTGAGGATATGAATAGAGCCTTCTCCTTGCCACTGAGTTGCGCTGCCCTTTCTTCAAGTCTTGTGGTGGTCGGGTCTTCCCTGTATACATCATCACCGACCTCGGCTTGGTACATGGCTTTTCTCATCCCTTCAGTGGGTTTTGTAATGGTATCGCTTCTTAGGTCGTATCGTTTCATAGCTTTCTCCTGTTTTGTCTCCCGTAAACTATAGCCAAGTTAAGGAGTTCAGTCTACAAAAAAGGTCCCCGAGAAATCTCGGGGACCAAATAAACTGATGAGTAAATCTCCTACTTGAGGTAGATATCCTTGGTCGGATGATAATCCCTGGTGTTGTTATACCAGCCACCCCACTTGTCTGTGTTCACCATGTTCATGGTTACATAGTAGTAGAGAGGCATGATACCCTGATCCTGGTTGATCATGATGTCTTCTGCAGTTCTTAGGACGCCCATGCGATCTTCGCCGGCTTCCATTCGTGCAGATTCGTTGATCAAGAGGTCATAGAT
>DMAO01000352.1 GCA_003446545.1 Sphaerochaeta sp. | reverse complement strand
TGCGATAGGCAGGGATGCATTCGTGGCAGCCTCGCTGTCTTTGCGGGAAGACAAGACTGAGGATTCCCCCCTTAAAAAACCCTGAAAATAATTACCCGTCAAAAGCTGTTTTTAGGGTGGGATATAGTATTTTTAGTGCTAGAATTTATCCAAAAGAAAGATGTATCGAATTTTTTAGAAATATGGTATTTTATTGGTTTTTGGTGAGGTGGTAAGGACAAAATAAAACCCTCCACCATGGAGGGCTTCTTGGCTACTCAGGGTATTTCTTCGGTTATTCCCCTTCTTCACCACCACACGTATATAGTACCACTGAAGATCATAGGTGTCAATTTAACTTTTCAAGATTTCCAGATCAAAACTAACCCGAATAAGATATCTGGACCAAGATTCTGGACGCTTTGCATACCATACTGTACCCTTGCTATAGAGGAGCATCTATGGAACCTGCTTTACCTAGTAAGAAAAAGGAAACACTGCTTGAAACAATCGTCTCAACACTGTTCTCTGTCTTGTTTTTCTTCCTCTATCTGAAGCCTGACCTGCTTGCCATTTACCAGAGAGGATCCGAGCCAACGCCCATGCTGGTGAGCTCTTCAGCTAAGGGCCTCATGTTTGGGTTCTTGCTCTTCTCCCTAATCGCTTTCCTTATCAGTCTTATAAAGCTCATCAGGAAACGATGGGGTACACCCCTAGTTTGGTTCAACTGTATCAACGAACTCTCAGGGGCCCTGTATTTTGCTTTCTTCATGACTCGTTGGGATGCCCTGAATCAGGAGTTCCTACGCTTCTTCAGGAACGATCTTGCCACATGGGCCCTGATAGCAAAAGCTGCTGTGGTCTGCTTCTTGTTGCTGACTCTCATAAGCATTTTTGATGATCTCTACAAGGCATATAAGCACAGTTAGAAGGCTTTGAAGGGAAACCTGCTATCAGGCGAACCTGAGTGCAGGCTTCTTCCCTTGCACGTCTCTTTGATATTCTCAAAGATTCTCTCTTCTCTAACCTTTCCCTTTGATCAGAAGCTCACCGAACGAACCTCAGCAATAATACGCTCACTGGTGGTCTTGGACTCCTGAATAAAGGGGTTGTCATCAAGACGACCAAGAACTGCATCACGTTCCTGATAATTACGGTAGGTACTCGATCGGAACGTGTTGTTGAAATCCTTCTCCTTAGTCTTGAAGACCTGTTGCTCGATATGCAGTCGGATACGGACAACAGCATCCTGCAAGGTCAGCCAATGGGAAGCTGTTATCTCAGAGACCCCCAAGACTTCATGCAAGATAGCAAGGGCATGCTCTGCCCTGTCCTTTGGATACTCTGCAAACCAGGTTTCGTAGGTCTGGTGCACCTCGTCCCAACGCTCAACTGAACCTGCTCGAACCTGCGCCTTGAGAGATTCCACCTTGCCAGAGGGAACGAGCTGGCCTCCAACATTAAACCACTCCTCCAGATTCGGAGAGCTCTTTTCTTGAAAACTGGAGACCGAGCGGTTTTGGCTGGAACACCAGGAAGCTATTGTTAAAGCCCCATAGTAGAGAAGCATCTCCGTATAGGAGCGATACGCCTCCACAGGTTTGAGAATCTCGACAGGTTCTGCACTGTTCTCCATTACAAAGGTAGTGACAGTAAGGGACGAAAGGTCGTCTCCCTGGCGCTCGAGCAGCATCTTGCCTTGCAAAATCAGGGCATCTTCAGAGAGGGTACTATCATCATCGGTCTGTCTGTTATAGCTTTGTGCAGTCCAAAGACAAAGCAGTTCCCTTGCCTTAAGCATCTCCAAAGCGGTATCGGGAGCCAAGTAATCGGTCTCTATATGCTGGCGGATAACCTTACGCCTGTCCCGATTACGATATTTGAAGCTGTTACGCTCCAAGGCATAGAGGTTGTACATCCACCAGTAGGCTGGTAGGACCACACGCCGACACTCATGGCTGTCTGAACTGACCAGACTGAAAGGAAGGGGGATATCCAACTCATAAGGATAGTTCCCCTTGGTGATAAGGACATAGCTGGCAAACTTGCAGTCATACTTGAGGGTGCTGGAAAGGGCTGGCCAGAAGCCACGTCCTGCCACCATCTCACCATCATTTCCACGGCTATTATGATTGGAACCTATATTGGCTCCTGCAGCCATATTCGACTGCCCCATGACCAGACTGGCGATAAGAAACGAGTTGTTGTGATGTTGCTCATGGCCGCCGAAGATAAGATTGTTGAGAACTTCACAACAGCTTACCGTGGAGTTGTCTCCTAGGATGGAATGGATGAGACGCGCCCCATATTTGAGACTGCAATTATCCCCCATGATGAAGCGGATGCCCTTGCAGCCATAGAAGGCTCGGCTACCTGATCCTATGATCCCATTTACAAGCTCGACCCCTTCCCCAATCTGAACAGGGGATTCCAAGGTAGAACGCAGGGTAAGGTTCTTGAGTTTGTTCGCACCTTTGATATAGGCACCAGGTCCTACCCAGACATCCTTTATGGTATCACAGGACTTGATGACCGACTGTTCCCCGACAAAGCCATACCAACCCCGCCTAAGGTCACACTCCTTGTCAGTCATTGCCTCAAACTTCTGCATAAGAAGCGTGTCATCGCGGAAGGTGCCCCAGAGAAAGGCATCGGAGGCAAGCATGCCGTTGAAAGGGCGTACTCTGCGCCCATCAGCCTCATTCATGATGCCGATGGTTACCAGAACTTCAGGATCTTCCCCTTCCTTGACGACGCCATTGCCAAACTTTGCATGGCTGGTTGCCTGCAACTCCCCCAGGCGATAGAGAATGACATTATGTGAAATTATATAGTGGCTGAGGTAGGAACAGTCTAAGATGGCACAGTAGTCTCCGATGTCACAGGAGATAAGACGGCTGTTTGCTATTCCCACAGGTACACAGAAGTCATGAAAGCATGCGACCTGCTTGGTCATCTTCCCCAGACGTACCAAGCCGTAGAACTCACTGTTCTTGATCAAGGAAGGGTCGAAGGGGTCACTGACCAGGACATGTTCCCAAGCAGGAGAGAGGTTCAGATTCTCCTCAAGGACCAGTATCTCATCGGCGGTAAGGTTTCGATACCCTGCAACACTACCCAGCATCTGGTTTCGTAGGTAGTATTCATCCTTACCTTCAGGAATAAACGGATCCTCGATGAAATCATACCCAAACTTCTTGGTCTGAAGCATCTTAACTTTGTTACTCATTGCAAAAGTATAGCCACCATGGCAAGAGTGTTCAATAAATGGGATGGTAAAACAAGAAAATACACCAAATTGCAACAGTATATATGTGCATATTTCTCTGTATATTTACTCAGTTGGTAGGGAACTACAGTACTGTTAGCTTAT